>JALRCP010000124.1 GCA_023257325.1 Polynucleobacter sp.
GAAACCGCACTGGCAGCCACCTCTTGAAAGATCTCCCTAGCAGCCTGTGCATACTCAGCCCTTAACTGACCCAGATTTCGATCAACCTCAATTTGACGGCCATATTCATCGACTAAACGGAAATTCATAAGGCAATGAAGTGGTAGATTTTCCGGACGAAAATCCGCTTTTTGAACCTGAACTTGGGTGCGTGTTTTGATGTCGGCCATTAAAGCCTCTAAATAATCGCCCTCACCAAATGATTGTGACTCAACCTGTCGTTCAATGAAATTTTTAGCGTATTCAGGAAGTGGCACGCAATGACGTCTCAACTTCTGTGGAAGAGACTTTAATAACAATTGTGTCTTTTCAACGGCCAAACCCGGAACCAACCAATCACAGCGTCTTGGATCAACTTGATTCAATAAGGCCAATGGCACCACCATCGTCACACCATCTTTAGGGCTACCTGGCTCAAAGTGATAATTGAGTTGTAATTCGGTGCCGGCCATTTTGATGGTTTTTGGGTAACGATCCAGCGTAATCCCAGCCGCCTCATGGCGCATCAAATCAGCCTTGTCCAATTTAAGCGAGGCTCCTGCCGGTTGACTCTCTTTGAGCCATGCCTCCAAAGTCTGCTTGCTCAAAACAGACTTTGGTAAATGCTGGTCATAGAATGCAAATAACAACTCATCATCAACCAGCACATCTTGACGGCGTGAACGATGCTCTAGGGCCTCAATTTGTTTGATGAGATTTAAGTTGTGCCAAAAAAAAGAATACAGAGAACCGCCCTGTTTTTGCGCTTGAGCCGCTTCTAGGGAGCCAAATAAATCTGCCTCTACCAAGGCTCTTTGAATAAAAATACGACGCGCCTCTTCTGCATCCTTGGGTGAGAATCTAATCTTACGTCCATGATAAATCGGTAATCCGTATAAAGTACCGCGCTCGTGAGCCATCACCTCACCTTGACGTGCATCCCAAAATGGATCACTCCAAGAACGAATGATGCGATGACTGGCCACCTTCTCAACCCACTGCGGTTCAATCTTGGCAATGGTTCTCGCAAACAAGCGACTGGTTTCTACTAACTCTGAAGCCAAAATCCAAGCACCAGCCTTTTTACCGATGGTTGATCCCGGCCATATCGTCAGCTTAATGCCCCTAGCCCCCTCATAAATACCTGGACCATTTTTATCATCCTCAGATTTCTTGGCAATATTGCCTAATAAACCCGTTAATAGAGATCCATGAATTTGCTCAAAAGTAGCCGGAGAAGCATTTTCTTTCCAACCCTGCTCCATTAACAAACGATGCAACTGACCATGAACATCACGCCATTCACGCATGCGACGTGGAGAAATAAAATGAGACTTACAGAGATTTTCAAGCTGACGATTACTTTGTTTATGCGTCAATGCATCGTGATACCAATCCCATAGTTTCACAAATGATAAAAATTCTGATCGCTCATCTGCAAATACTTTATGAGCCGCATCGGCTGCTTGGGCAAATTCCAAGGGGCGATCTCTAGGGTCTTGGGTCGCCATCGCAGTAGCGATGATCAGGACTTCTCGCAAAGCCTGCTGCTCCTTTGCAGCCAGCAACATCCTGCCAACCTTGGGATCCAAGGGCAAGGCGGCCAATTGCTTACCAATGGGGGTTAACGCGCCCTGCCTCGGCCCCTCAGATTCCATAGCACCCAACTCCTCAAGAAGTTGAACACCATCCGTAATTGCACGACCTAAAGGAGGTTCGATGAATGGGAATTCTTGAATTCTTGGCAACTTCAAGGCCCTCATTCTGAGAATGACAGCGGCCAAAGAACTTCTCAGAATTTCTGGGTCAGTAAATTTAGGGCGGGCATTGAAGTCAGCTTCATCGTATAAGCGGATACAAATGCCATCCGCCACGCGACCACAACGACCCGCTCTTTGGTTAGCGGCTGCCTGAGAAATTGGCTCAACTTGTAATTGCTCCACTTTGTTTCGATACGAATAACGCTTAACCCTAGCTAGCCCTGCGTCAATCACAAAACGAATTCCAGGCACAGTTAAAGAGGTTTCCGCCACATTGGTCGCCAAAACAATTCTTCTGCCACCTCCCGATTGAAAAACCCTCTCCTGTTCTGCAACGGATTGACGCGCAAACAAGCTCAAAACTTCCGGATGAAAACGCTGATTTAGGATGTGATCTTTTCGAATGGCCTCGGCACAGTCTCGAATCTCGCGTTCCCCAGGTAGAAACACCAAAATATCTCCTGCGGTCTGGGGACCTTCGCGCCAAAGCTCAAGGACAGCGTCCACTACGGCATCAGGAATTTCTGTTGCTTCCTTTTGCCCTGGTTTTAATAAGGGTTGATAGCGAACTTCTACAGGATATAGACGACCACTTACCTCAATCACAGGGGCCAACTGATCATGATTAGCAAAATGTTTTGCAAAACGTTCAGCATCAATCGTGGCTGAAGTCACAATGACCTTTAAATCAGGACGCTTGGGTAAAAGCTGACGTAAATATCCCAATAAAAAATCAATGTTAAGACTGCGCTCATGAGCTTCGTCAATAATGATCGTGTCATAGGCATTTAATAGAGGATCTCTTTGAGTTTCAGCCAATAGGATGCCGTCCGTCATTAACTTGACTGAAGCTGTGGCACTTGTTTTATCAGCAAACCTCACTTGATAGCCCACATCCTCACCCAAGGGGCTTCCTAACTCTTGGGCAATGCGTTTGGCCGTTGAGGTGGCAGCAATCCTTCGTGGTTGGGTATGGCCGATGAGCTTTTGAGTGCCATTGGCACGCCCTCTTCCCATGGCTAAACAAATTTTAGGCAGCTGCGTGGTCTTGCCAGAACCGGTTTCTCCGCACACAATGACAACTTGGTGCTGTTCCAAGGCGCGGGTGATTTTCTCCCGTTGCCCTGAGACAGGTAAGTTTTCGGGAAACTCAATTTTTAAAAGTTTGGTTATTTTTTCTGGTTGCACCCTATAATTTTCCACTATGCCTACAAATCAAGCTCAAAATAATTTTCCTTTCGTTGCCTGGCTTCGCGACGTGGCCCCCTACATCCATAGTTTTAGGGGTAAAACCTTCGTCATCGGCTTTGCTGGCGAATTGGTTCAAAAAGGTGGCTTAGAAGCCCTAATTCAGGATGTGGCCATGCTGCATGCCATGGGGATGAGAATCGTGTTGGTTCATGGTTCACGCCCACAAGTTCAAGAACAGCTTGATTTAAGAAAAGTAACCAGTCGCTACGGTACGGGAGCCATGAGCGGCTACAGAATCACAGACCCTGCTGCTTTGGAATGCGCCAAAGAGGCATCTGGCGAACTACGCCTTGATATTGAAGCCGCCTTTAGTCAAGGTTTACCCAATACACCGATGGCAGGTTCCAGAATTTCAGTGATTTCTGGCAACTTCATTACTGCAAGACCAGTGGGCATTGTTGATGGCGTTGATTTCATGCACACCGGTCTCGTTAGAAAAGTAGACTCCGAATCGATTGCTCACTCTCTTGCTAATAATAAGATTGTGTTGATGTCACCCCTTGGCTTTTCACCCACGGGCCAGGCATTCAATATCGCTTACGAAGATGTAGCCACTGCGACAGCCATGGCTGTCAAAGCCGATAAGTTGATTTTCTTGACCGAATATAACGGCATTACAGATACAGATGGCGAACTCATCAAAGAGTTCTCATTGCGCCAACTTGAAGATCACATCAATGGTTTAACCCTGGCGGATGCTGATTTGAAAGTATTGCTACAAAATGCGATTCGAGCCATTAAATCTGGGGTGAGCCGGGTTCATTTATTGCCCCATGATCGTGATGGCGCTCTCCTAGAGGAATTGTTTACCCACGATGGCATCAGTACCATGATTGCTGCATCAGATATTGAGCATTTGCGTGAAGCCAACTTAGATGATGTTGGCGGTATTTTGCAACTGATTGAACCCCTAGAGGATGAAGGTATCTTGGTGGCACGTGGACGTGACGTGATTGAACGCGATATCACTCACTTCTCAGTAATTGAGCATGACCGAGTGCTGTTTGGTTGCGCCGCCTTATTTCCCTACTCCAATGGCGTGGGTGAATTATCCTGCCTGGCTGTTGACCCACAAGCTCAAGAATCGGGTGATGGCGAACGACTGCTTAAACGCATTGAAGCCAGAGCGAAAGCCGCAGGTCTCAAAAAGATTTTTGTTTTAACCACCCGCACAGAACACTGGTTTCTAAAACGCGGTTTTATTCGTGCCAGTGTGGATGATCTTCCAGCAGAAAGAAAAGAACTCTACAACTGGGAGCGCAAATCCATGGTGTTAATTAAAAACATTTGATAACCATAATTCATTGATTAAAGAGGTAAAAGATGGCTCGTATGATTCATTGCATCAAATTAAATAAAGAGGCAGAAGGCCTAGACTTCGCTCCTTTACCAGGTGAACTGGGCAAAAAAATTTGGCAAGAGGTATCCAAAGAAGCATGGGCAGGTTGGTTAAAGCAACAAACCATGTTGATCAATGAAAATCGTTTAAATATGGCTGATACACGGGCTCGTCAGTACCTTCTTAAGCAAGTAGAAAAATATTTCTATGGTGATGGTGCTGATGCTGTTCAAGGCTATGTTCCTGAAAGTAAATAATTCTTAGTTCACTCTTGAAGACAAAAAGGACGCTTGAGAGCGTCCTTTTTGATGGAATGAAAATGGCTGAAGCTCAGTTAGTAAGTTTGACGTCTTACACCACCAGATTCTCCAATCAGCAAGACATCTGCCTTTCTTCTTGCAAATAGTCCGTTACAGATCACCCCAGGAATCTGATTAATCTGTGACTCTAGCTCAACTGGATGGGTGATTTTTAAACCAGCCACGTCCAAAATCCAAGCTTGGTTATCAGTCACAAAGGCCTGCTCACCACCCTTTACCTTTCTGAGCGTGACCACCCCACCAAGATGGACTAATTCACGAGATACTTGAGCACTGGCCATTGGAATAACTTCGACAGGCAATGGAAACTGACCCATCACATCCACTTGCTTACTACCATCACAGATGCAGACAAACGTTTTAGCCAATTGAGCCACAATTTTTTCACGTGTCAGAGCACCACCACCGCCTTTGAGCATATGACCCTTTGGATCTATTTCATCGGCCCCATCCACGTACATGGGTAAGGATTCCACTGAATTACTATCGAGAACTAGAAAGCCATGGCTTTTTAAGCGGTCCGTGCTGACTTGAGAGCTTGAAACCACTCCTGCAAAATGAGATGCATGAGGTGCCAACGCATCAATGAACAAATTGGCCGTTGATCCTGTGCCAACACCCAAAATGCCACCAGGAGCCATATTTTTTAAAACTTCTTCTTTGGCTGCCTCTGCAACCATTGCTTTAAGTTGATCTTGGGTATACATAAAATTTGTTTTTAATAATGAATGAGAGTTAATTTACAGCATTATCTGAGAAGCACTCTAAAATAAGAAACATGAGCACATTACTAGAGCAATTAAAGCAATACACGACCGTGGTCGCTGATACCGGCGATTTTGAGCGCATGAAAGCGTTTTTACCTCAAGATGCCACCACCAACCCTTCTTTGATCCTGAAGGCGGCTCAACTGCCCAGCTATCAGCCATTGATTCATGAAGTAAAGGGAAAATCTTCAGACAAGCCAGTTGATCAAGTGATTGATGCCTTATTGGTGGCTTTTGGCATTGAAATATTAAAAATAGTTCCTGGCCGTGTGTCCACTGAAGTAGATGCCCGATTATCTTTTGATACCCAAGGAACAGTTCATAAAGCCCGTGAAATCATCGCTCTGTATGAAGCGTTTGGTATTTCCAGAAATCGTGTACTGATCAAAATTGCTAGCACTTGGGAAGGCATTCAAGCAGCTCAAGTTCTTCAATCTGAAGGCATTGCCTGCAATATGACTTTGCTATTTAGCTTGGTCCAAGCTGCGGCATGCGCCGAAGCCAAAGCTCAATTAATTTCTCCATTTGTTGGACGAATTACTGATTGGCATAAAAAATCATTGGGAACCCAGTGGCAAGATGACATCCATGGTGGCGCCAATGATCCTGGTGTAGTCTCTGTTAAAAATATCTTCAATTACTACAAAAAGTTTGATATCCCAACGGAAGTCATGGGGGCTAGCTTTAGAAACATCGGTCAAATCATTCATTTGGCCGGTTGCGATTTGCTGACAATCAGTCCTGAACTACTGGCTGAACTTCAGGGCAAAGAGGGCACGCTTCAACCGTCTCTTATTGCTGAACAAGCCAAGCAACTTGATCATGTTTTAATAGACAGCAGTGAAACTGCCTTCCGCTATCAGCTTAATCAAGATGCCATGGCCACGGAAAAGCTCGCCGAAGGAATTCGTTTGTTCTGTGCAGACATTGAAAAACTAGAAAAAGTTTTATCAAGTTAACTCTTTAAGAATTCTTTAATGGCCTTTGGCTAGGCGCTGCCGTCTTGCCTCATAAAGACTGACCCCACTAGCCACTGAGACATTTAAACTCTCAACGCCTCCTAGCATAGGGATTTTGACCAACTCGTCACAAGTTTCTCGGGTCAGACGTCGCATCCCTTCACCCTCAGCACCCATGACCAAAGCAACGGGACCAGTCAAATCAACGTCATATAAAGTTTTTTCTGTTTGATCATCGGTTCCGATGAGCCAAACACCCGCTTCCTGCAACTCACGCATGGTGCGTGCCAGATTAGTAACAGCAATCAATGGCATGGTTTCAGCGGCACCACTGGCCACTTTACTGACAGTGGCATTGAGATGCGCTGATCGATCCTTGGGAACAATTACAGCATCCACTCCAGCACCGTCGGCAACCCGCAAACAGGCTCCTAAATTATGTGGGTCAGTCACCCCATCTAGAATCAGCAACAATGCTGGACCAGTCAATGCATCTAGTAACTCATCTAAAGTTTGAACTTTGGAAATACTGTCAGCAAAAGCCACCACTCCCTGATGACGATCATTGCCTGCTAACATTCTCAAACGTTCAGTGTCTGCCTGATGCAAACGTCGGCCTAAAATGGGTTCAGCAGACTTAATAAAATCTTGCATCCGACGATCACGCCTAGCGGGATCAACATAAACAGTTCTAAGTGACTCTGGATCTTGACGCAAACGTGCAATCACTGCATGAAACCCCAAAATCATCTGCTTACCATCACCACCCTGCTTTGATTCACGGGAAAGCTTGGATTGTTTTTCATTTTCTGACATTAGCGACGACCTTTACGAACACTTAATTCATGCCCTTTCGATTTGGCATTGCTTGATTTTTTTGGTTTTCTACCAGCTTTTGCAGCAGTGGTCTTCTTGGCTCCTCGTCCAGCACTTGATTTGGCAGACGCACCTCCCTGAGAGCTAACCGATGATGTGTTGGAGCGACGAGCCTCCTGATGAGAGCCCCCTCGGGCCAATGTTTTATTCGAAGATTTTTTAGCAGTGGCCGAACTCTTGGATGAGCGACCACCGCGACCACTCTCATAACTAAAGCGATCTCGTTCACTCACCCCAACACCAGCAACGCCATTGCGATCACCATTGGGTTTGACCAAACTGAACTCAATCCGTCGCGCGTCAAGGTCAACACGACTAACCAACACGTGAACCCGATCAGTCAACCGGTAACGAATACCGGTTCTTTCGCCACGTAA
>JALRCP010000137.1 GCA_023257325.1 Polynucleobacter sp.
TCTTTTTCTGGAGCAATCGCTTCAATCACTCTATGACTGTCTATGTGCTTAGGTAAGGGGAGTTGAACTAAGATGCCATGAATTTTGGGGTCATGATTGAGCTCATCAATTCGCTTCAGAAGATTCTGTTCAGATAAATCGGCAGGATGTTTTTCTAGAATGGAATACATCCCAACATCTTCACAGGCCTTCACTTTATTACGAACATACACTTGACTCGCCGGATCATCACCAACAATTAATACGGCTAAACCGGGTTTAACTCCTTGAGCCGTCAAGATCGCTGTTCTAGCAGCAATTTCAACCCTGATTTTTTTGGCAAGCGCATTGCCATCGATGATTTGAGCAGGCATATTAGGCAGTTGTTTCAGAGAGGGCTAAACGCAGTAAATCAGCAACTGTGTTGACGTTGAGTTTTTCCATAATGTTGGCGCGGTGGGCTTCAACGGTCTTGATTGAAATATTCAAATCATCCGCAATTTGTTTATTTAAGCGACCTGCTACGATTCTTTCCAGAACTTGCTTCTCGCGACCAGTTAATTTGCTGAGAAGGTTTTGTGTGTTCTTTTGAGTGTTGGCTTTGGCATAGGCAATGCGAGCTTTAGCCAACATTTTTTCCACCAATACTTTGAGTTCAGATTCTTTGAAAGGTTTTTCAATGAAATCAATCGCACCTTTTTTCATGGTCGATACAGCCATTGAAACGTCGCCATGGCCGGTGATGAAGGAGATGGGCATTGGAATGCCTTCGGCCATTAATCGTTCTTGCAGTTCAAGACCTGACATGCCAGGCATACGGACATCAAGTATCAGGCAGGCAACAATATCCTTTTGCTCGCCTTGTAACGACTGCAAAAATCTTTCTGCACTTGGCTGACATTTGACTGTGTAGCCATTGCTTTCAAGTAACCAAGTTAAAGAATCTCTGACGGCTTCGTCGTCATCAACAACATAAACAATTTCAGGTTGAGTGTTCATAAGCTTATTTTCCTAATGGAAGGAGTATTGTAAAGGTGCAGCCAGAGTTACTTTGATCTTTTTGAGGGGCGTTGTTTTCTGCCCATAGGCGACCATGATGAGATTCAATGATGGATCGACAAATATTTAATCCCATGCCCATGCCATCCTGTTTGGTACTAAAAAATGGTTCATACAATCTTTGTAAGGATTCCTCAGGAATTCCTGGCCCCTGGTCAATCACTCTGATGCGTAGCATGGTCGGAGATAGCGATTCATCAATATCTACCTTGAGTGCGATTAACTTACTGCCATGATTGACGTGATTTAGCATTTTGATAGCGTCAATCGCATTTTTAAGGAGATTGACAAGCACTTGCTGAATCAAAATGGGATCTAAAAAAACTTTGGGTAAGTCATCAGCAAAAGAAGTGCTAATTTGAACGCCGTAGCGTTGAGCCTCAATTTCGGCCAAACCAACAGAGTCTGCCACAATAGTGTGTATATCAACGACCTTACTCTGAGGTTGGCTACGTTTTACGAAGCCTCGAATCCGTTGGATGATGGTGCCTGCTCGATGAGCTTGATTGGTGGCTTTTTCAATTGCAGGCAAGATATCTTTTTCTAAATCTAGTTGCTGTGAGCCTTTTAGGCGATTGGCAATCCCTGTACAGTAATTGGTAATCGCCGCCAAGGGTTGATTGAGCTCATGAGCCAAAGAAGAGGCCATCTCACCCATGGTGGTTAAGCGACTTGAAAATTGTAGCTTTTCTTCTTGATCTCGAGTTTGATCTTCAGCTTTTTTCCTGGCGGTGATGTCTGTGGCAATGATTAATTGCGCTAAATGACCGTCTACCCACGAAATGTAGCGACGTCTTACTTCATACCAAAGTTTAGATTGATAGATTTGTATTTCTCTGAAATCAGATTGCGTAGGGGTCAATGCAGAGGCCGGCAAGCCAACAAATCCGTCGACACTATCAATGTTTAATGCGCCCATATCATCGGGATTAATTTCGTTTCCAGCCAACTCCAGGTGGGCCTGCGTAGTATTTCCAAAATTCTCCCGGTAATACTTATTGGCAAACAATAGTTGACTGCTTTGTAAAGAAATTACTGATACAGCGGCGTCTAAGCTTTCTAAGACAGTTGTGAATCGTTCTTGAGCCAAAGCCAACTCTTGTCTGGCTTTGATTGGTTCGGAAATGTCGACGATTGAACTAATCCATCCTGTTTGCTTGCCTTTTTCATCAATCAAAGGAGAAACAAATGTTCTTGAATTAATCTTGCCGCCCCCTTTTTTTTGTAAGACCGCCTCAAAGCCTGCTTTGGGAGAATTGCCTTTTAATGCAATGGTCATTTTTTTAGTGAGTTCAGGCACTAACTCGTTGGGCCAAAATGGAAAAGGCGGTGCCATACCAATCAGCTCATGTTTAGACCACCCAGTCATTTCGCAAAAAGCTGGATTGACATAAGTAATCACGCCTTGCATGTCATGAGCTCTCATGCCAATGGTGATGGATTCTTCCATCGCCCGACGGAAATTGGTTTCAATTTGAAGATCTCGTTGGATTGCATATCTTTGACGTGTTTGCTTCCAAACAGACCATAGACTCCACAAAACAAAGCTACTCAAACCAATCACTAACCATAAAAGCGTGCGATAAGTTAAATTGGTCGGAGGGGGGTAGGTGCTGACATGGAGATTCAATGGGATGGGGGTTTTTTCAATGGATATGCTGTGCTCTAGGGATCGTGTGCTGGTGCGTTTTGGATTAGATGCAACCAATTCTTTCCCAGCACTGTCCAAGAATGCAAAGCGATACAACCCATTGAGTTCGCTAGGGACCATGTGTTGCAGAATTCTTTTGCCTGAATAGAGTGCGGCAATTCCGCCTGTGACATGACCGTTTTGGATCACCGGTGTGACATGCCAAAAAACGTATTGACGATCGAGGCTCACTTGATCATTCTTATGTACATCAAGCCGAATCATGCGTCCATAGACTGCCTTATTGGTTTCTGACGCCTCAGAATAAATTCCGTTTAATTCTTGATCTAAGTTGAATTTAACTTCTTTTCGGTCTGTCCATTCTTGGTTAGCAGGTGCGTTCGGAATCGTGGCTAAACGATTCTGATTACGATCAATCCACCGTAATTGAAGAATTTCAGGATTGTCCTGTATTAATTTTGTCGATAAAGTTAAAAATGATCTTGAATATTGCATCTGTGACGAGGAGTTACTAATTTCTCGACTTAATTCAAGAATGGCATCCTCATTCGCTGAAAATCTGAGCAAGATGCGTTGTTTTGCAAAGGCACTTTCTCGGTACAAGGTGTATTGCTGCTGATTTTTATCTTGGTAATTGAGTGTCCATAAAATCAGACCCATGGCCGCTGTAAATAGAACAATGGCCAAAATAGGGGTCAACAAGAACGAATATGATCGGACGCCCTGTTTAAAGGAAAGACTTTTTAATTTTGAAGTGAGGCTTTTTAAGTGCCTAAATATTTGTTTGATCAAATGAGATCTCTTTAAATCAGGGAAAACCAGGGATTCATGAGTTTAATTCCTGTGAGCTAGATTTTGTATGTTTTTGCCTTGCCCCGATGAATTTATTGCGAAGCAATAATATTCCGTATTGTGATAAATAAATTCGTTATGTGAAAAATTGCTTGCTGTGCCAATGGGGCATTTCTAAAATTTGCCTATGACAAAATAAGTGGTAATTACAGGCTGGTTAATAGGAGACAAGCATGGCAGATCTAGCGAACAACACAGGTGTTAATGCAAGACCGAATGATGTAGATCCGATTGAAACCAAAGAATGGATTGATGCACTCAATGGTGTCATTAACAAGGAGGGGGTTGATCGAGCCGCATTCTTGATTGATGAGCAAATCTCGCATGCCAGAGTGAATGGCGTGGTTCAACCTTTTCATGCTGAAACGCCTTACATCAATACCATTCCAGTAGAAAATCAAGCCAAACTTCCTGGGGATCAAGAAATTGAGCATAAGATTCGTTCATACACGCGTTGGAACGCCATGGCGATGGTCCTCAAAGCCAATAAAGACACCAACGTGGGCGGTCATATATCTTCGTTTCAATCAGCGGCCACTCTCTACGATGTAGGTTTTAATCATTTTTGGCATGCACCATCTGACAAGCACGGTGGTGATTTGGTCTTTGTTCAAGGACACGTTGCCACGGGGGTTTATGCCAGAGCTTATATGTTGGGACGTTTAACAGAAGAGCACTTGAATAATTTCCGCCAGGAAGTTGATGGTAAAGGGGTCTCTAGCTATCCGCATCCCTGGTTGATGCCAGATTTTTGGCAGTTCCCAACCGTTTCAATGGGTCTTGGTCCGATCATGGCGATTTACCAAGCCCGATTCATGAAATATCTTCAAGATCGTGGCATGGCTAAAACAGAAGGTCGCAAGGTTTGGGCTTTCTTGGGTGACGGTGAGACAGATGAGCCTGAGTCATTGGGTGCCATTGGCATGGCGGGACGTGAGAATTTAGACAATTTGTGTTTTGTTATTAATTGCAATTTACAAAGATTAGACGGTCCAGTTCGAGGCAATGGAAAAATTATTCAAGAACTTGAAGCTGAATTCCGTGGTGCAGGTTGGAATGTCATTAAGTTGATTTGGGGAACCCATTGGGATGCTTTATTTGCAAGAGACAAGAAAGGCATCTTGATGAAGCGCTTGGGTGAAATTGTGGATGGTGAATATCAGACCATGAAAGCCAAGAATGGCGCTTACGTTAGAAAGATGGTTTTCAATACCCCCGAATTGGAAGCTTTGGTAGCTGACTGGAGCGATGAGGATATTTGGAATTTGAACCGTGGCGGACACGACCCTCACAAAGTCTACGCTGCGTTCCATGCGGCTGCTAATCACAAAAATCAACCAACAGTGATTTTGGCAAAAACCATTAAAGGGTATGGCATGGGTGGTTCTGGCCAGGGCATGAACATTGCGCACCAAGCCAAGAAAATGAATATTGAAGACATCAAGGCTTTCAGGGATCAATTCAAGATTCCAGTGCCTGATGACCAGTTAGAAAAACTTCCATTGGTTAAGTTTGAAGAGGGAAGTCCTGAGTTGAACTACATGCGCGAACGTCGCATGGAGTTAGGCGGTTACCTCCCACAGCGTCGCACCAAAGCAGAGAGTCTTGAGGTTCCCAAGTTAGAGGTTTTTGCACCTTTACTGGAAGCTACTGCAGAAGGTCGTGAGATTTCAACCACCATGGCGTTTGTTCGTTTGTTGAATATTGTGATCAAAGATAAAGTCATCGGTAAACGAGTCGTACCTATTGTTCCTGATGAGTCTAGAACCTTCGGTATGGAAGGGATGTTCCGTCAGCTTGGCATTTGGAATCAGTTGGGCCAACTCTACACCCCTCAAGATCATGACCAGTTGATGTTCTATAAGGAAGACAAGCACGGTCAGATTTTGCAAGAGGGCATCAATGAGGCAGGTGCCATGTGTGATTGGATTGCTGCAGCTACTTCGTATTCAACTCACGGCGTACCGATGCTGCCTTTCTACATTTTCTACTCCATGTTTGGTTTCCAGCGTATTGGTGATTTAGCCTGGGCTGCAGGTGATATGAGAAGTCGTGGCTTCTTGTTGGGTGGCACAGCGGGTCGAACCACCTTAAACGGTGAGGGTCTTCAACATGAGGATGGTCACAGTCATTTGTGGAGTGGGGCAATTCCGAACTGTATTAGTTACGACCCAACCTTTGCTTTTGAATTAGCAGTCATCATTCAAGACGGTATGCATCGAATGATGAATAAGCAAGATGATGTCTATTACTACCTCACTCTAATGAACGAGAACTACGCTCATCCTGCAATGCCTAAAGGAGCAGAAGCAGACATTCTGAAGGGAATGTACCGTCTCATGGGTGTGGGAGATGCTAAAAATAAATTAAAAGTGCAGTTGTTAGGCAGTGGCACAATTTTCCGTGAAGTGATTGAAGCAGCCCAGATGTTAGCGAATGAGTGGGGTGTTTCGTCTGACATCTGGGGTTGTCCAAGTTTTACTGAATTGGGTCGTGATTGGAATGCAGTCTCACGTCACAATATGTTGAATCCTACGGATAAACCTCAGTTGTCTCATGTGGAAAAATTGTTGAAAGACACTTCAGGTCCAGTGATTGCGGCAACCGATTATGTACGTTTGTTTGCTGAACAAATTAGACCAGCGATTCAAAATGTGGGTAAGAAATACACCGTATTAGGAACCGATGGTTATGGGCGATCTGATACCCGTGAAAAGTTGCGCCATTTCTTTGAGGTGGATCGTCGTTGGATCACGGTCGCTGCATTAAAAACTTTGGCTGATGATGGTCAAATTGAGCATAAAAAAGTTGCTGAAGCTCTTAAGAAGTATGGCCTCGATCCAAAAAAACCTAACCCTATGACTGTGTGAGGATACTCAGATGAGCAACGTTTTAGAAATCAAAGTTCCTGACATTGGTGATTACAAAGATGTGCCAGTGATTGAGGTGCACGTTAAACCTGGTGATCGAGTTGAAAAAGAACAGTCCTTAGTAACTCTTGAATCTGACAAAGCCACCATGGATGTGCCTTCATCGCACGGTGGCATTGTTAAAGAGGTGAAAGTCAAAGTGGGCGACCATATTTCAGAAGGTCACGTGGTTATCCTACTTGAAGATTCTGGAGCTGCTCAATCAGCACCCACCCCAAGTGCAGCAAGTTCAGAGAAATCTCCCAAAAAAGAAGCAACAGCTTTAGGGGCTAATTCTTCGATAGAAGTCAAAGTTCCTGATATTGGGGATTACAAAGGTGTGCCAGTGATTGAGGTTCACATCAAGCCTGGCGATCAAGTTGAGAAAGAGCAGTCCTTGGTGACTCTTGAATCAGATAAAGCCACCATGGATGTGCCTTCATCCCATGCGGGAGTCGTGAAAGAGGTTAGGGTTAAAGTCGGTGATAGCTTATCCGAAGGGGATGTGGTTGTCATCATCGAATCATCCGATCTCGCATCGTCTTCGAGCTCTGCGCCAGCGCCAGTTGCGCAAGCCTCAGTTGCACCAGCAACGACCAGTGCCCCAGCGTCAGTGAGCCCAGTCACTTCAGCACCAACTCCTCGAGCAGAATCAGTACCCAGTGTGGGCGGCATCAGTCATGCCAGTCCATCCGTTCGTAAGTATGCCCGTGAGCTAGGCGTTGATGTTGGCAAAGTAACGGGATCAGGGCCCAAGGGTCGCATCACCCAAGAAGATGTTCAGGCTTATGTGAAGAACATCATGACTGGTCAGGCGGCATCTCCAGCAGGAGGTCCAGTTTCTGCCGGCGGCGGTTTAAATTTACTGCCATGGCCAAAGATTGATTTCAGTAAATTTGGTGAAACAGAAACTAAGCCTTTATCCAGAATTCAAAAACTTTCTGCAGCCAATCTTTCACGTAACTGGGTGATGATTCCTGCGGTGACTTATCACGAGGATGCCGATATCACTGATTTGGAAGCCTTCCGCGTGATGACCAACAAGGACAATGAAAAGCAGGGTGTCAAGGTCACGATGTTGGCCTTCCTAATTAAAGCTGCGGTGAATGCACTGAAGAAATACCCAGAATTCAACAGCTCCTTAGACGGTGACAATTTGGTAATGAAGAAGTACTTCCATATTGCCTTTGCTGCCGATACCCCCAATGGTTTGGTGGTACCTGTTGTGAAGAATGCGGATAAGAAGGGCATTTTTGAAATTGCCAAAGAAACTGGCGAGTTAGCCAAATTAGCTCGCGAAGGAAAGCTCAAGCCTGATCAAATGCAGGGGGCTTCTTTCACAATTTCTTCGTTGGGTGGTATCGGTGGGACTTACTTTGCACCAATCATCAATGCGCCTGAAGTCGCAATTTTGGGGGTGAATAAGGCGAGTATGAAGCCTGTATGGGATGGCAAACAATTTGTTCCTAAATTGATTTGCCCACTGTCCTTAACAGCTGATCATCGTGTGATTGATGGTGCTCTTGCAACTCGATTTAACGTTTATTTGGCTGAGCTATTGGCTGACTTCCGTCGCGTTGTTCTTTAAGGGATATTAAATGTCAACCATTGAAATCAAAGTTCCTGATATTGGTGATTTTCATGATGTGCCTGTCATTGAAGTTTTGGTGAAGGTCGGTGAAAAAGTTCAAAAAGAGCAGCCACTGGTAGTACTAGAGTCTGATAAAGCAACCATGGAAGTACCCAGTGACCAAGATGGCGAAATTAAAAGTATTTTGGTGAAAGTGGGCGATAAGATCAATCAAGGTATGGTCATTGCCACGATCGAAGTTTCTGCTACAACATCTTCAGCGAGTGCATCAGTTTCGCAAGCGGCAAGCCCTCAACCTGCTAAGGTGGCTTCTGCACCTTCAGTGAGCTCAACCCCAAGGCCTGGATCTTAC
>JALRCP010000046.1 GCA_023257325.1 Polynucleobacter sp.
GGAGATAAAAATGGCATCGGTAAATAAGGTAATTATTGTGGGTAATGTTGGCCGTGACCCAGAAACTCGTCGCCTACCAAGTGGTGATGCAGTAACTAATATTTCAATTGCAACTACCGATCGTTATCGCGATAAGCAGTCCGGCGAGATGCGTGAGAACACAGAGTGGCATCGTGTTGCATTCTTTGGAAAAGTAGCTGAAGTGGCTGAGAAATATCTCAGAAAAGGTTCTCAAGTTTACGTTGAAGGTCGTTTGCGTACACGCAAATGGACTGATCAAAGTGGCCAAGAAAAATACTCAACTGAAATCGTTGCTGAAACGATGCAAATGCTTGGCGGTAAGGCTTCGGGCGCTTCAGATGCTGGTATGTCTGCAGGTTCATCGATGTCTGCACCTAAATCAAATGCCCCAAGTGGTGGTGCTAATTTAAGCGATATCGATGACGATATTCCTTTTTGATTACTGTCGTGAGTGGCGTTTGTTATCAGGCCACTCTGCGTTGTAATCAGCCCTAAATGGGTTGATGTCAATGCCGCCTCTGCGAGTGTATCGGGCATAAACCGATAGTTTGCTAGGGCGGCATTTTTCTTTGATGTCCATGAAGATTTTTTCAACACAATGCTCATGAAATTCTTGATGCTCTCTGAGAGAAATCAAGTAACGCAATAAGCCTTCTTCATTGATGCTTAATCCAGCATATTTAATTTGAATGCTCGCCCAATCAGGTTGACCTGTTACAGGACAATTAGATCTGAGTAGATGGCTAACTAAACATTGCTCTACCATGCCTAGAGTTGAATCAACACTCAATAACGATGCATCAGGTAATTGATTTGGATTAATTTCAATATCTAAGCGATCTAAGAGTTCACCTTCTAACTCTTGCATGCCTAGACTGCTTTGATGATGGGGTGAATGAAGTTGCACATTGACAGAAGCACCCGCAACCTTGGAAAGATCCCGTTTAAGGACGGAAGCCAGTTCATCTGCAGAAGCAAATGAGTGATTGTTAAGGCTATTTAAATAAAGCTTCCAAGATTTCGATTCAATGATATTCGGGGAATTCGCTGGAACCATAAAGCTCGCAATCGCAATTTGGGGCTTTCCTTTGCTATTTAGCCAGCTAAGCTCGTAGGCATTCCAAATATCAATGCCAAAAAAAGGAAGCGAATCTTCTTGAATGCCTAAAAGCTGACGATTAATTGACCGACTAATCGGAAATAGAATCTCAGGACTATATTGATTGGGCGTTAATGAATTTTTCCCAAGTGGGGCTTGGTCTAGCGGATTCTTCATTTTTTAATTTGGTTGGTAATGCCTGAAAGAACTTGGCCAGTTGGAGCAATGTCTGAAACAGATTCGCAATGACCTAATTGATCATCAAAGAAAAAATCAGGTTGAAATTCTTTTAAGAAATCTTTCTTGCCAAGACCCCCTAAAAACATGGCTTCATCGACAGTTACACCCCAGGCCATCAATGTTCTGATGGCGCGTTCATGTGCAGGAGCTGATCTGGCTGTCACAAGAGCGGTTCTGATTTTCATGTGTTGACCCGCTCGTTTTGCATTTGTCTGTAGACGGTGAAGAGCTTCTAAAAGAGGTTTGAATGGCCCAGGCGGTAAAGGGGTTTTAACTTTAGTGCTCTCATGAGCCACAAATGCATCTAAACCATTGCTTTGAAAAATTCTTTCGGCCTCATCAGAAAATAAAACCGCATCACCGTCAAAGGCGATTCTGATTTCTTCTGGGTTGGACTCTGCAATTTGCTTGCTTTGCGGAAATACCATCGCAGCTGGAAAGCCTGCATCTAGTGTGGCACGAACATCGTCAGCATTCGCAGAAAGAAATAAATTAGCTTGTAGCGACTTTAAGTAGTGATAAGGTGGTCTGCCCCTTGTAAACACTCCACGCTCAATTGCTAGACCTGCATTTTTAGAGGAGCGAAATACTCTTAAACCGCTAACTGGGTCATTTCTAGACAAAATAACGACTTCAACATTTTGTTGTTGACCCTCATTAAACGCCAATAGTTTCTTGACCAAAGGATAAGCAACACCAGGTTTGGCAGGCTGATCAATTCGTTGTAATTGAAGTTGCATGTAGGCTGTATCATCGCTGGCTTCAAAAATTTGGTTTTCTTCTTCAAAGTCAAATAATGCCCTTGAAGAAATGGCCACCACCAATTTTCCGTCCAGTGAAAACGCCATTTTTACGCCAAGAAAAGTTGATAAGCGGGGTTGTCGCTTTCATCCCAATGAGGATAACCAAGTCCAGATAAGAATTTTTTCAACTCTTTTTTATCACTCGCTGGAACTTGCATGCCAATCAAAATGCGACCATAGTCAGCACCATGGTTGCGGTAATGAAATAAGCTGATGTTCCAGTTGGGCGCCATGCTAGTTAAAAATTTCATCAAAGCACCGGGTTTTTCTGGAAACTCAAAACGATAGAGCAATTCATTTTTTGCCAATGGTGAGCGACCGCCAACCATGTGACGCAAATGAGATTTTGCCAATTCATCATGAGTTAAATCAATCGTGTTGAATCCGGATTTTTCAAATGATTTTGCAATCATTGAGCTATCAGAAGCTTTTTGAGTGGCTATGCCCACAAAAATATGCGCTTGGGCTGAATCTGCAATTCGGTAATTAAATTCTGTGACGTTGCGGTCCCCAAGTAGTTCGCAGAAACGTTTAAAAGAACCTCTTTGTTCAGGGATGGTGACAGCAAAAACAGCTTCTTTGGCCTCACCAACTTCAGCACGTTCTGCCACAAATCTCAAGCGATTGAAGTTGATGTTGGCGCCGCAAGCAACAGCCACCAAAGTTTGATTTTTGCATTTCTCACGCTCCACGTATGCCTTTAAGCCTGCAAGCGCTAAGGCGCCGGCAGGCTCTAAGATGCTGCGGGTATCGGTAAATACATCGTTGATGGCTGCGCAAATGGCGTCCGTATCCACAGTGATGATTTCATCCACCACTTCTTGGCAAAGTCGGAAGGTTTCTTTGCCCACGAGTTTGACAGCAGTACCATCTGAAAATAAACCCACTTCCTTGAGCTCAACTCTTCGGCCAGCCTCTAAAGATTTTTTCATGGCATCAGAATCAATAGTTTGTACACCGATGACTTTGATCTCTGGGCGAATTGCTTTGATGTAGGCACCTACGCCAGCAATTAAGCCGCCACCACCAATTGCTAAAAAGATAGCGTCAATCGGATCTTGGTGTTGCTGCAAGATTTCCATGGCGATGGTTCCTTGGCCGGCAATCACATCAGGATCATCAAAAGGGTGGACAAAAGTTAATTGATGTTTTTTCTCGAGTGCCAAGGCATGTTGATACGCATCGCTGTATGAGTCACCGTGAAGAACAATTCTCACAGAGTCACCGCCTCTAGAGCTCACCGCATCAATTTTTACTTGAGGTGTTGTCGTAGGCATGACGATGATGGCTTTGCAATGGAGTTTTGCTGCCGCTAAAGCCACACCCTGAGCGTGGTTACCGGCTGATGCAGCAATGACGCCCCGTTTAAGCTCGGTTTGACTTAAATGAGCCATCTTGTTGTATGCGCCACGCAATTTAAAAGAAAATACGGGCTGGTTATCTTCTCTTTTAAGAAGAACTTTGTTTTTGATGCGTGAAGAGAGGTGCGAAGCTAATTCCAGCTCTGTTTCACGGGCAACGTCGTAGACCTTGGCAGTCAGTATTTTTCGTAAATAATCTTTTGGCATCCTGTGAGCGTATCACGGCAAAAGCCTAAAATGAGCAAACATGGAAAGCAATTTACATAATTTTTTAGTTTGGCTCTCATTGCCTACCGTCGGATTACCGGCGGTATTTACAGTTTCCTTTGTTTCTGCAACCCTTTTGCCGCTTGGCTCTGAGCCGGTTTTATTTGGTTATATCAAGCTAAATCAAGAAATGTTTTGGGTGGCCGTTTGCGTGGCAACTGTGGGCAATACCTTAGGTGGAATGTTGAATTGGTTGCTGGGCTTTGGAGCCAGCAAGGCTCAAGAAAAACTCGTTGGACAAAGAGAACACAAGTTATTGGGTTGGTTTGAGAAATTAGGCCCTCCGGCACTTTTGCTCTCTTGGTTACCGATTGTGGGTGACCCCTTGTGTGCAGTAGCTGGATGGCTAAGACTACCTTGGTTGGCCTGCATGATTTATATGGCCATTGGCAAGTTTTTGCGTTATGTGACCATGACTTATGTACTTTTGATGATTCCAGACGGTTTTTGGAACGCAATTGGCCATTGGTTGGGAATGTCCTGAAGCCCTTCCTTTAAGAAGGTTAAACCCCCAAGCTTTAAGAATCAGGCGAATATCCCCATAGTCCTTTAAAATGACGTTTTAGTTAAATCGAGTGATATGAACGCACCTTTGCCTCTCACTAGCCTTGCTGAGCACTCCCACAGTGCCCCGCGTTTACGTGAAATACCCTACAACTACACCTCTTTTTCAGATAGAGAGATTGTCATTCGTTTGTTGGGGGAGAGTTCTTGGCAAATTCTTGATGAATTAAGATCGGGAAGGAAGACGGGTCGTTCAGCTAGGATGCTTTATGAAGTCTTAGGGGATATTTGGGTTGTTCAGCGTAACCCTTACCTTCAAGATGATTTATTAGATAACCCTGGGCGTCGTAAGCAGTTAATTGAGGCCTTGCATCATCGTTTGCGTGAAGTTCAAAAGCGCATGACCACTGATTTAGCTGACAAAGTTGGCAAATTGGTTGAGAGTGCCAAAGAGGCTGTTGAATCTTT
>JALRCP010000062.1 GCA_023257325.1 Polynucleobacter sp.
GCCCTGGTTTGAATAAGTTATCAGGCATTCTCAATGCAATTGAAAAGAAAGAAATAGAGCGCGTATCTATTTTGACGGGCAATGGTGGCGGTCTATTCTTAACAGAAGAAATGATTCGTGGTGCTGATGGAGCCATGACTGGTTTTGCCTATCCCGAGATGATGGTGCGCGTCTGTGAGTTGTTTGCTCAAGGCGAAATTGAAAAAGCCTGCGATGTATTTGACGCTTACCTTCCCTTGGCCAAGTATGAGCAACAAGCCAATATAGGTTTGGCTGTGCGCAAATACATTTTGGCCCAGCGCGGGGTGATTGCATCAGCGGCTGTGCGCAAACCCGGTCCCAAACTCTCGGCAGCAGATATTTTGGACATCGAACGATTAACCAAGAGACAAACAAAGCGATTAAAGGAAATTGAATCATGGATTTAGGCATTAAAAATAAAACGGCTTTGGTGTTTGGTGCTGGCAGTGGCTTAGGCCGCGCCATGGCCATATCTTTAGGCAAAGAAGGCGCCAAAGTTGCCTTGGCTGGTAGAACCGTGGCGAATTTGGAAGAGACAGCCGCCATCATCAAAGCAGCAGGTGGTCAAGCTCATTGCATCGCATGGGACTTAGCGAATCTGTCTGGCATAGACGCGCTGTTCACGCAAGTGGAAAAAGAACTCGGTCCAGTGGATATTTTGGTCAACAACACAGGCGGACCACCTCCCACTCCTGCAGCAGGACAATCAACAACGCTTTGGATTGAGAAGTTTCAAGAAATGGTGCTCTCCGTGATTGCCATCACGGATCGCGCGATTCCGGGAATGAAACAACGAGGTTGGGGTCGCATCATCACCAGCACTTCTTCGGGTGCCATCACTCCGATTCCCAATTTAGCGATTTCTAATACTTTAAGAGCTTCTTTACATGCTTGGTCTAAAACTTTGGCCCGCGAATTAGCCCCCCATGGCATCACCTCCAACATCATCGTGCCGGGCAGAATCGCCACAGACCGCATTCGCTTTTTAGATGAGTCTCGCGCCAAACGCGAGAACAAATCCGTGGAAGAGATTGAAGCCGATAGTTTGAAATCTATTCCAATGGCACGCTTAGGTCGACCTGAGGAATATGGTGATACTGCCGCATTTTTAGCCAGTCAATCAGCGTCCTACATCACAGGTTCTGTGATTCGTGTGGATGGCGGCAATATTCCAAATATTTAAGAGGCCCCTATGAATACTCCCGTGCAAGCTTTAGACCCGAAAGTTATTGAAGTTTTGTCCAAGGTCACAACCGCCACATTGACGACCTTGCTGATTAAAAAAGGTTTACGCAATGTTTGGATCCGCGGCAGCATGCCGCTCAAAAAGGGGCAAGGCCGTATTGTGGGTCGTGCCTTTACTTTGCGGTTTGTGCCAGCGCGTGAAGACCTGGCCACACCGGCCTCTTGGTCCTCGCCAATCTCAACTCGCGCTGCGATTGAAGACATGCCGGCTGGTTGCATTGCCGTGGTGGACGCCATGGGCGTCACAGATGCAGGTATTTTTGGTGATATTTTGTGTCAGCGCATGAAGCAACGTCAGGTTGCTGCTCTGGTCACTGATGGTGTGGTGCGAGATGTGGCCGGTGTTTTAGAAACAAAATTGCCTGTTTGGTGTAGTGGTGTTGCCGCCCCTCCCTCCGTGACTAGCCTCACCTTTGTAGCTTGGCAACAACCGATTGCTTGCGGCGGTGTCGCGGTTTTCCCCAATGATGTGATTGTGATTGATGATGACGGTGCAGTATTGATTCCAGCTGATTTGGTGGATGACATGGTGGCCATGGCTCCTGAGCAAGAAAATCTAGAGTCTTGGATCATGGAACAAGTCAAAGCCGGTGCTGCATTACCCGGCTTATACCCACCGAATGAAGAGAACAAAGCACGCTACGAACAATCCAAAAAGAAATAATCAACGAAACCGCTGGATACCTCTTTTTAGATGGTAGGAACACCCAAACTTTGTGCGCATTCATTCAATGCTGCACGCAATTCAGGAGCCAAAGGGATACCCTCTTGGCTTCTTTTTTTCTCCGTTGCCATGGCACCCTCACCAGGCACCCGAATCCGATCAACACCCGGCAAAGTGGTCGATGCATGCAATTCATCCACCACACGATTAACCTCATTAAGAAAGTACTCATGCCCCATGAAGTAATCGGGATTGATGGCGATCATGGTTTGACCCGTATTGGTGACCGTGCTACTGTCTTTATTAAAGTCAACCACGTTACTGCCCATGGCACCTCCATTCATGCACCCAGCCAATAAACCAATCATCAAGGCCAAACCATAGCCTTTGTGGTCGCCAATCGGCAGTAGAGTACCTTCAGATGTTTTCTTGGGATCAGTAATGGGTTGACCCTGTGAATCAATCATCCAACCCACGGGCATGGGCTCATTTTTCTGGGCTTTGACTTTGATTTTTCCAAAGGCGGTCACCGTCGTGGCCATATCTAAAATCACATGCGGCTTACCATGACCGGCTGGCACCCCAAAAGCAATCGGGTTGGTCGATAACAAACGACTAGAGCCTCCTGTTGGCGCCATGTGATTGGCGCTGCCTACCGCCAGGTAAATCCCTACCAAGCCCTCGTCTGCAATTCTGTTCACATAATGCGCGCCAGCGCCAGAGTGGTTGCCATGGTTAGACCCCACCCAGCCAATTCCAAACTCTTTGGCTTTTTCAATCGCCATCATGGTGGATCGGTACATCACCAAATGACCTAAGCCATTATCGCCATCCAATAAAGCCATGGGTCCACTGTCTTTGATGGTTTTGATTTTGGCGTGGATATTCATGCCTCCTTGTTGAAAGCGAGCAACATACTGGGGCATGCGAAATAAACCATGCCCATCTGCTCCCACCAAATCTGCTCGCACAATGTATTCAGCAGCAATCAGTGCATCTTCTTGCGCCATCCCCAAGCGCGTGAAGACATCCATCACATATTGTTTGGCGCGCGCAGGGCTTATTGAATGATGGTCCATGCTTTTTTCCCCAACGCATATTTCTTCACAGCCGCTTCATCAAATCCAAAACCGAGACCCGGTGTTTTATGCAAGATCAAATCGCCGTCTTTGAATTTGAGTTGCTTGTTAATCAAACGGCGGAAATTGAGAACTTGATCATCGACAAAGAATTCTACGAATCGGGCATTGGGTGTAGCAGCGACCAATGGCGCATGTAAATCATGGAACCAATGTGGACTTAGGGTAATTCCTTTGACATCCGCGTAGGCAGCAATTTTTCGCCATTCTGAAATACCTCCGCACACAGCCGCATCGGTTTGTAATATTTCTGCACCCCCTTGTTCCACCAAGTCACGATGACGCCAACGACCCACTTCAATCTCACCGGTGGCAATGGTGATGCAGGTCAGTTTTGCTAAACGTGCATGAAGATCAATGGCATCCGGAGAAAAGGGTTCTTCCATCCAGTAGGGGTTATAGGCTTCAAAGCGTTTCATGTATTCCATGGCGGTGGGAATATCACGCCATGCATTGTTCGCATCCATAGTCACAATGATGTCTGGGCCTACAGCTGACCTCACCGCTTTTAATCGGGCTTCCTCTTCCTTAGGACTTAAGCGCCCTGTCTTCATTTTGACTGCTTTGAAGCCTAGCTTCACATAGGCTTCCATTTCTTTACCCAACTTAGCGGGTGTTTTACCTTCTAAGTAATATCCGCCACTGGCGTATGCAGGCACCCGATCTTTTGCAAATGAACCCAAATAATGATGCAGTGGCAAACCCACAGAATGCGCATTTAAGTCCCACAGAGCGATATCCAAAATAGAAATGGCACGCATCACACTGCCAGATCGCCCTTGCAAAATCGATTCTGTGTACATCTCTTGCCACAGACCTTCGGTGCGGTGACTTTCTTGACCGATCAATTTCGGCGCCAATAACTGCTCAACCGCCAATTGCACCAACTGACCCGCAGCACTACCCACATAACAAAATCCAATGCCTTGATGACCGGTATCACTGGTCACTTTGACCAAGCAATAGTGTCTTTCTGAAACAGTGCGAGTAGAAAAAGAGGTGACGTGATCTAAAGGAACACTCACGGCTGTGACTTCAACGGATTGAATAATGGGCATGTCTGTCTCTCTATTTTTTATATTTAATGGTGATACTTTGATCTTCAATGGCACTTCAAATATTTAGAAAAATCTCATTAAATATAAAGACTTCCCGATTTGAAATGCAAGCTATATCCTAGTCCGATTAGGTGATAAAACAAAGCGGTTTTTGATCACAAAGAGTTAGTTAAAACCCTAATAAAACAGACCTCATCAGCCATTTGGTCAACAACATCCTGACGCTGACTTAGGTATGATGGAAGACATAAAAACAATGGAGACAAGCATGAAAAAAGTGGTCATTCTTGGCACGGGCACCATGGCCATTGGTATTGCAGCTGGATTTATCAGTAGTGGGCACGCCGTCATCTTATTGGGTAGAAACACTGAACGTGCCCATGCAGCCGTACCTGAAATCAAAAAATTGGTGGATGACTTACAAGGGGGATCAACGGGCAAGAATTTCATTCAAGTCGGTTCCATCGATGAGTGGTCTGATTGGTCTAATGTGGTCCTGATCATTGAAACGGTCACAGAAAATTTAGCTCTTAAGCAGACTATTTTTGCTTCTCTGGATCAACGGGTTCCTGAACACATTCCAATCGGCAGCAACAGCTCAGGTTTTCCTATCAGCCAAATCAGTCATGACCTAGCGACCGCTCATCGCATGTTCAATATGCACTACTTTATGCCTGCTCACGTGGTCCCTTTGGTTGAAGTGGTATTAGGTCAGGCATCCGACCCCAATCTCGCCAAAGAAGTGTGTGCTTTGTTTGAAGCAGCTGATAAGAAACCTGTTTTGGTCCGTCAAGATATCCCAGGGTTTTTAGCCAACCGCATTCAGCACGCCTTAATGAGAGAGGCCTTGTCATTGGTCAACGATGGCATTGCAAGCCCAGAGGATGTGGATACGGCAGTGCGCTATAGCTTTGGTTTTCGCTATGCGGCTGTCGGCCCCATGACACAAAAAGAAATTTCTGGATGGGAAGGCATGGCCATCGCTGCCAAAGAAATCTACCCCAGCCTCTCGAATCGAACAGAGATCCCAGAATGTTTGCAAAAAATTTTGGTTGAGAAAAAATTTGGCATCAAATCGAAAGAAGGCTTTAGAACTTGGTCAGAACAAGAAGCCAACGAGATGAAGCAAAAGTATGAAAAGCGCTTAAAAGCCGCTTTTGATGTTTTACAGATTGAACCTGATTAATGGGTTTGAGTGATGTGTAATGCAGTCAACTCGGCATCCGTAAAGCCCGCGGCTTTTCGAGCGGCGTAATTGAATGGGCCTCTTAGTTTGGGGGCATCATATTTTTTGACTAAATCCGCGTAAGCCACAATGGGGTCTAACTTGTTTTGCTCACAGAGGTAATTAAACCAACGATTACCAATTTCTACGTGACCGATTTCATCGTTCAAGATAATTTGTAGCAAGGCGACCGCTTCATGGTCATGCGCTTGCGCAAGCTTTTCTTGTATCGGTGGCAAGGCATCCAAGCCCCTACTCTCCATGGTCCTTGGAACCAAGGCCATGCGCGCCAAAATAGAGTCTGTGGTTTTACTCACCATCTCCCACAAGCTATTGTGAGCTGGAAAATCGCCATACTGAAAACCTTGAGATTGCAGATATGTATTCAGTAAGTCAAAGTGATAGGCCTCTTCAGCAGCCACTTTGAGCCAATCTTGGTAATAGTCGTTTGGCATATTAGGAAATCGCCAAATGGCATCCAAAGCCAAGTTAATGGCATTGAATTCAATGTGAGCCAATGCATGAATCAAAACGGCACGCCCCTCTTTACTGGCCATTGAGCGACGTTTGACCAAACCTGGATTGACCAAAATGGGGGTGGCGGGTCTTCCAGGGATCTCAACCCCCTCTTCAGTCAGAACGCTTTGTGGGTCAAGCTGGACTTGACCTGCTTCAAAATCTTTTCGCAAGGCGAGCACGGAGGGCCCTTTAATAAAGGGGTCTGAAATACTGAGTAATTGCAGTGCTTGAGTTCGAAGTTCTAACATTTGAGGCAATGGTTGATTGAACCGAATTATCCACCATCGGCATTCTAGGGATAAAATCAATTCCACATAACAATAAATAATTCGAGGCATCTTGACTACCTATCTCATGCTACTGACACAGGTTTTATCCATCCTTGGATTTGCCTGCTACCCCTCTGCTTTGACCATCATTCAAACAGAGTGGCAACTCAGTAATTTTGAATCCGGATTTTTAGCCAGTAGTTTTTTTATTGGCTATGTCTTAACAGTCCCGATTGCCACGACATTGACGGACCGAATGGACACCCGACAAATTTATTTCGCGGGAGGCATTTTGGCCGCTGCGGGTCTTTTTGGCATGGGCTTTTTAGCGACCAACTTTCACAATGCCTGGATTTATTTAATGATTCATGGTGCGGGTGTGTCAGCGACTTACATGCCTGGCCTAAAAATTATTTCTGATCGTGTCACCATCGGCGAAATAACCCGCCACATTTCTTTCTATACGGCATTCTTTGGAATAGGCGCTGCAGCCTCCTACTTTTTCTCTGGCATGCTCATCACTCATTTGGGCTGGCAAGCTGCCTTCATGATCGTGGCCATTGGTCCATTCTTAGCGGGTGTATTGGCTTGGGCAGGCACCCGCTCACTACCCGGTGAAAAAGGATTTTTAGAGATTCAATTTAGCTTCAAAGATGCATTTCCCTTAGCGCGCTGGAAAAAAGTCCTCGAGGTCAAAGAGGCCTTGGCCTATATGTTGGGGTATGCAGCCCACACCCTAGAACTGTTTGCCTCTCGGGCATGGTTAGTCGCCTTCTTCACTTATTGCGCATCAATTGCCGCTCCTGAACATGCATTTCCATTGAGTGCCACTCTGATTGCCACTTTGGTGAATCTTATTGGGGTACCCGCATCTATTTTGGGCAATGAAATGGCGCTTCGCATCGGTCGTCATCGATGGGTCTATTGGGTCATGATAGGTAGCGCAATCAGCGGCATTGCTTTGGGATTTGCTGTTGGTATGCATTGGAGCATCATTGTTGCTATTGCTTTGATCCATTCGATTTTCATCATGGCTGATTCAGCCACACTCACAGCTGGTTTGGTCATTAGTGTTCCTCAAACCATCAAAGGCACTGCGATGGGCTTACATTCAGTCATGGGTTTTGGGGGCGGCTTAATCGGCCCCGCATTATTTGGAGCCACCTTAGATATCGCTCGACACTGGGGTCAAGATGGTTGGGTGATGGCGTATGCGTCCATTGTGATTTGGGGTCTGTTGTTTATTTTTTATACCCAATTCTCACTTTGGAAAACCAAGCGAGCTGCTTCATGATGCGCAAAACACACCCCAGCTTGTTTCCAATTGGAAGTCAATTACGCCACAAGAAAACGGGTGGTTTATACGTAGTGATTGGTTTAGCGACCATAGAAGCCACGCTTGAAGTGGCCTACGTTTATGAATCCATGCAAACGCATGATTACTGGGTCAGACCTCAAGCAGAAATGGAAGATGGTCGCTTTGAATTAGTGAGCGCTTGATTGTTTGTCTGCGGATTGTTTTCGAGACGAAATCACAATACCTGCCACGATCATCACAAACGCCAAGCCATGAAATAACTGGGGTGGCTCTCCAAGAAGCGCAGCCGACATGAGCGCCGTGAATAACGGAATCAAATTGGCAAAAAATGACGCCAAAGCAGGGCCAGCCGCCCTCACCCCTAGACCCCAACAGCGATAGGCAATCAAGGATGGCGCAATCGCCACGAAAATCAGCAATGCGATGGTTTCAGGAGTCAAACTAAAAACCACTGCATCCATGGCCCACTCACCCCCCAAGAACGCAGTTGACCAAACGACCCCAAACAGTACTTGAGCCAATAAAAACTCTGCCCAAGGCCACTGTTGTTCAGAGCTCTTGCCAGGGTGACTCAACATCCAACTGTAAAAACCCCACAAGATGGTTGCCAGCAAGATGTATAAATCACCCAGCACCAATTGAATGCCCATCAAACTCGACAAGTCACCTCGAGACAAAACCAAGACCACACCCAATAAAGAAATCAAAG
Organism: Polynucleobacter sp.; assembly: GCA_023257325.1. Classification (GTDB taxonomy): domain Bacteria; phylum Pseudomonadota; class Gammaproteobacteria; order Burkholderiales; family Burkholderiaceae; genus Polynucleobacter. The sequence continues at coordinate 8,168 of JALRCP010000062.1, forward strand.
CCCCCACCATTTGTTGCCATTGAATGCTTTGTCGATAAAACAGGGCTCCAATCAATAGCATCCACATGGGCATACTCCCGCCAATCAATGTGACATTGATTGGGGTCGATGTTTCAAGAGAAAGATAAAGCAAGGCGTTATAAGAACCAACCCCCAAAAGACCTAGCCATAAAAAGCGGACTTTATTTTGCCAAATTGGACTATCCGACTTGAATAGGCGCCACCCCAAGGGCAACAAAATCAAGGCGGCCAATGACCAACGCAATGTGTTCAAAAGAATGGGAGAGATTTCTCCAACAGCCAAACGTCCCACAATGGCATTACCAGCCCACAAAATGGTGGGCAAGATCAAATAGACAAGGACGCGCGGGCTTAGTACAGAGCCTGAACTCATGGAGTCACTTCAAGAGATACAAAGGTGCTGATGCTAGCACGCTTAGGGCTCATATTTGTAGTTTTAGAACTTCTTCAGGTATGCTACTTCCAAATAAGAAACGGATTTTTATGGATCAAGACGAACGCATCACCAACCTCGAAGTGAAATTAAGTTTCTCTGAAGACTTAGTAGAGGAACTCAATCAAACCGTTTACAAGCAACAGCAACAGATCGATGTCTTGATCAAAGAAGTGAAAGCCTTAAAGTTACAAATGGCAAACAATTCACCCGGGGATGGCAACTCTGTGCGGGATGAGAGACCACCCCACTATTGACCCACGATTGATTTAAGACTTTTTAGCCAAGCCTTCCATGGCCAAGGCGTAGCCTTGAATACCGAAGCCAACCACAATGCCTGCAGCCACAGGTGAAATGTAGGAATGATGTCTAAAGGCTTCACGCGCATGCACATTGGAAATGTGCACCTCAATAACGGGCAAACCACTCACAGCAGCGATTGCATCGTGTAAGGCTACAGACGTATGTGTGTAAGCCCCTGGATTAAATACCACACCCTGCACCTGACCTGCGCGATGAGCCAAACCAGCTTCTTGAATCTTGTCGATTAACGGACCTTCATGATTACTTTGCAAAAACTCAACCTCAAACCCTAATCGCTTTGCGGTCTCGCGACACAGAGCTTCAACATCGGCTAGCGTACTAGAGCCATACTTTTCTGGCTCTCGAGTTCCCAGAAGGTTGAGGTTAGGTCCGTTTAAAACGATGATTTTTTTCATGATGTTAGAAGTATAGCTCTGAACAATCGATGATTCAAAGGGCTTAAATCAGTAGTCAATTGTTTCATTCTTGTGCTTAAGTTATTTCCAGCGCTCGCAGCTCACTTCAATGGTGCCTTGATGACTGCTGAGCATGAGATGCCCATCTTGGATAGTCGCCTGAATTTGCATGCTGCGCTCGGCCCACATCGCCAATTCTTGCGACAACTCCGAGGGCACGCGATAAACCGATAATTTATCCATCCGCGTTAATTTGTTCTGAATTCCTTTCCACCACACTTCTGCCGCATGATGGTAGGCATAGACCACGACTTTCTCAGCTTTAGAGCAAGCTCGGCTCAATGGCTTTTCTTCTGGCTGCCCGACTTCTACCCACAAGCGAGTTTGACCTGTGAAATCTTTTAACCACACATCGGGCTCATCTGGATCGGACAAGCCTGCACCAAAAACCAATTGACCATCGCCTTGGCAAAGATCATTGAGCTGATGCGCATTGAATGACAGCGCCAACAAACGCATCATCATGCGCTCATCGGTTTCGCTAGGATGACGGGCCAAGGTCAGCGCATGATCGGCGTAATAACCATGATCAATGTCTGAGACGGACAGGTTAACTTTAAAAATAGTGGATTTGATGGCCATGAATCAGTGACTTTTCTGTGCATTTTCACAGGAGTCTGCGAAAATGCCATTATGAAGCAATCCAACTCACCCGATGAATTTTTGATTCCTGAGAAACCCAGCAAATCAGAAATTAAGCGACGCTTAGAAGCGCGCCAATACCTTGCTGAAGAGATCAGCAAAATGACCCCTGATAAATGGAAGCAAATGCCACTCCCTGAAAGGCTCTTGGATGCCCTCAAGGAAACTCCCCAGGTGCGTAGTCACGGAGGAATTCGTCGACACATTCAATTCTTAGGCAAAATCATGGGGGCTTTGAGTGAAGAAGAAGTTCATGAAATTAAGCAAGCCCTAATTGGCATCGTTGGAGCAAAAAAAGCCAGTAAGATGAAAATCTAAATTATTCGATGTTGAGGAGACACTCATGAAAATAAGCAGTCAAAGTTTTCAGAATCATGCAGCCATTCCAGGTACCTTTGCATTTGCAATTCAAGACCCAAAAACACACATCACTTTGTCTTCAAATCAGAATCCCCATTTGGCATGGTCTGACTTTCCTAAAGAGACGCAATCTTTTGCTTTAATTTGTCACGACCCGGATGTTCCCAGTCGTGGCGATGACGTCAACCAAGAAGGTAAGGTGGTTCCGGCTTCTTTGCCTCGTGTCGATTTTTATCACTGGGTTTTGGTGAATATTCCAGCAGCTACTCAAGAAATTGTCGCAGGGAGTCACAGCCAAGGCATCACCGCCCATGGCAAATCAGCACAGCAAACTCCTGTAGGCACTGCGGGTATCAATGACTACACCGCATGGTTCAAGGGCGACGCCAGCATGGAAGGGAATTATTTTGGTTACGATGGTCCCTGCCCACCCTGGAACGATGCTCTTTTGCATCATTACGTCTTTACAATTTATGCTTTGAATGTGCCCCAAGTTCCTCTATCGGGTCCTTTTACGGGTGGCGATGCTCTCCAAGCAATCCAAGCCCACATCATTGACCAAGCCAGCATCACAGGAACCTATAGTCTCAACCCTTTAGTGACTGCTTAAATGATTGGCTAAGATCTATTGATCGGTATTGTCATATCTATTATTCAGCCTCGGCCAACTCAGGTCGAGGCTGATTTTTTTGGGTTTGCATGGTCGCGAGAATAGCCACACCGGCCAACACAATACTCATTCCCACCACCTGAACCACGGTGATGCTCTCACCCAAGAAATACCACCCCAAGAAAATCGTTGCAATCGGCCCCAACATTCCGGCTTGCGCAGTGAGCCCTGAGCCAATCCGATTAACTGCAATCATGACCAATAGCATGGGCATAAATGTACAAAAGGCTGCATTAAAAATACTGAGTTGATAGACCTCTATTGCTTGGTCGAGCAAAGTATTGGGGTGCAGGATCAAGACTTGCAAAGTACTAAACAAAGTGGAGGATGCACTGGCATAGGCCACTAAGCGAATGCTACCCACTCGACTCACAATCTCTCCGGCAAAGATCAAGTAAATCGCATAAGAAATGGCGCTAAGAAAAACCAATAAACCACCCCAAGCAATCGACGGTCCTAGCAACTGAATGTCATGAGAGAACACCACAATCACTCCTGTGTAGGCAAGGATCAGAGCCAACCATTGTTGCGCATGAATCTTTTTCTTTAAAAAGAACATTGAGATGAATAAAACAATCGTCGGATTGAGATAAAGAATGATTCTTTCAAGACCCACTGTGATGTATTGCAATCCTAAAAAATCAAGATAACTTGAAAGGTAATACCCAACAAAACCAAGGAACACAATCGTGAGTTTGTCTTTATTAGAAATTTTGATACTGGGATTGCGAGCAGAGGACCACCAGACAGCCAACCAAAAAAATGGCAAAGAAAAGAGCATTCTCAAAGCCAAGACTGTGGCTGAATCAACCCCATACTGATAACAAAGCTTGACCACAATCGCTTTGGCCGAAAACAAGACTGAACCCAAACCAGCAATCAAAAGCGAAGTGAGAAGAAATGAACGTTGCATGGGTTCGGTGAATTGAGGATTTTTGAACTTGTCTTGGACTATTTAAGTAAGCAGTTTAAACGAGCAGAAAGTCCCATAAAAGCCTAAAATACAGCCCGTGAACGCACCATTCAACCCCTCCCTCATTCCAAGCTCTCCCAGACTGGATTCTTACCCAAAGTATTGGGCAGAATGTTTTGGGACTGCGCCTTTCTTACCCATGAGTCGAAAAGAGATGGATCAATTGGGTTGGGACAGTTGCGACATCATCATTGTGACTGGGGATGCTTATGTAGACCACCCCAGTTTTGGCATGGCCATCATTGGCCGTCTCCTTGAAGCTCAGGGCTTTCGTGTGGGCATCATCGCCCAGCCCGATTGGCAATCCGCTGACCCTTTTAAAGTGTTAGGCAAACCCAATTTATTTTTTGGGGTGGCTGCTGGCAATATGGACTCAATGATCAACCGCTACACAGCGGATCGAAAAGTTCGTAGCGACGATGCCTACACACCCGGCGGTGTGGGTGGCAAACGTCCTGATCGTTGCTCTTTGGTTTACGCCCAGCGTTGCCGTGAAGCCTATGGAGATGTCCCTATTGTGATGGGGGGTATTGAAGCATCTTTACGCCGCATTGCACATTATGACTATTGGCAAGATAAGGTTCGTCGATCCATTTTGATTGATGCCAAAGCCGATATTTTGCTTTATGGCAACGCCGAGCGTGCAGTGGTGGAAATTGCCCATCGTTTGGCTAAAGGCGAAAAAATTACCGATATCAATGATATTCGTGGCACAGCATTTGTGCGTCGCCACCCTGCTCCCGGTTTTACTGAAATTGATTCAAGCACGGTTGATACCCCTGGCGTGATTGATGCGCCCATCAACCCTTATCTCACCCCCGATGAACAAGCCCAAAATCAAGGAACTAGCTGTAAAAAAACAGACGGTACTTTAGATGCAGAGACTCCAGTCGATGCGTCATCGACTGTTCAAACCATCACCCTAGTACCCAGCGCTAAAAAACGTTTAGAGCGTGATACGACAGTGATTCGTTTACCCAGTTATGAAGCTGTGAAGCGTGATCCGGTGTTGTACGCCCATGCCAGTCGTGTGTTGCACTTGGAAACCAACCCAGGCAATGCCCGTGCGTTGGTGCAGCAACATGGTGAAGGGGCTTCGATACGAGATGTATGGCTCAACCCGCCGGCAGTGCCATTAACAACCGAAGAAATGGACTCGGTATTTGACTTGCCTTACGCTCGAGCCCCACACCCCGCCTACGGCAATGCCAAGATTCCAGCTTGGGACATGATTCGATTCTCAGTAAACATCATGCGCGGTTGCTTTGGGGGTTGTACATTCTGCTCTATCACTGAACATGAAGGTCGCATCATCCAAAACCGCTCTTCGAATTCCATCATCAAAGAAATTGAAGATATCCGCGATAAAGTACCTGGCTTCACCGGCATCATTTCTGATTTGGGTGGCCCCACTGCAAATATGTATCGCATCGCTTGCAAATCGAAAGAGATTGAAGCGCACTGTCGCAAACCATCTTGTGTTTATCCCGATATTTGCCCCAATCTCAATACGGATCACACACCGTTGATACAGTTGTATCGACGTGCACGCTCATTGCCTGGCATTAAAAAAATTCTGATTGGTTCTGGCTTGCGTTATGACCTAGCGGTCAAAGCGCCTGCCTACATCAAAGAATTGGTGACTCACCATGTAGGGGGC
>JALRCP010000120.1 GCA_023257325.1 Polynucleobacter sp.
GCTTCCAAAATGCACTCTAAAGACTCATCCACCAACACATTGGCCGGAGTGCCACACTCACCTAAAACTTTTTCAACCACTTCGGCTATTTGAGCAAAATGAATTTGCTGATTCAAAAACGCAGCGACAGCAATTTCATTGGCTGCATTCAAAATGGTTGGGGCAAAGCCACCAGAGTCCAGAGCTTGATAAGCCAAATTCAAGCAGGGAAATCTTGCATGATCTACAGGTTCAAAATGAAGATTTTCTAAGGCTAGAAAATCCAGTTCCTTGACGCCAGCATCAATTCTTGCAGGCCATGCAAGACCATACGCAATGGGTGTTTTCATGTCTGGCTGGCCCAATTGAGCAATCACCGATCCGTCTAAATAGCGCACCATGGAATGAATTACGCTTTGCGGATGAATCAATACCTTGATTTGCGCTGCTGGCAGACCAAATAAATAGTGAGCTTCAATGACCTCCAGCCCTTTGTTCATCATCGTGGCTGAATCCACTGATATTTTTCGACCCATCACCCAATTGGGGTGGGCACACGCTTGGTTAGGAGTGATGCTGTCAAATTCAGCCAGTGGTTTATTTCGAAAGGGGCCGCCTGATGCTGTCAGCAGAATTTCTTTGACACCTTTCTTCGCATATTGACCTCGATACATTGCATTGGATGCATTGGCATCTGGCAAACACTGATAAATTGCGTTGTGTTCGCTATCAATCGGGAGCAATTCCGCGCCACTTCGAGATACCGTGTTCATGAACAAGGCCCCCGCCATCACCAGAGCCTCTTTATTGGCCAATAAAATTCGTTTGCCATGATGGGCAGCTTCAATGGTTGGAACCAATCCTGCTGCACCTACAATAGCCGCCATCACCGTATCTACTGATGACAAAGTCGCTGCAGTCACTATGGCATCAGGCCCAAAGGCCACTTCTGTTTTGCAGTTGGCCGCATTGAGTAATGCTTTTAATTCTTGAACGCTTTGCTCTTCACCTAATACAGCGTAAGCTGGGGAGAATTCAACGCATTGCTGTGCAAGCAATCTCAAATTTGAATGAGCAGTGAGCGCCTCGACTTTGAATAATTCAGGGTGTTGTCTCACCACTTCAAGAGTGCTGACTCCAATTGATCCTGTTGAACCCAGTATGCAGAGATGTCTCATGATCTAGGACGCCAACAGGACAATCAGCCCAGTGAGTGGTAAAACGGGCAATAAGGCATCAATTCGATCTAAAATGCCACCATGACCTGGTAGTAAGGCGCTACTGTCCTTCACGCCTGCGATGCGTTTTAACTGTGATTCAAATAGATCACCTTGAATACTCATAGCCACACAGATTGTGACCAACAATATCATGCCCAACCAACCCCAAGACTGTTCCAGCATGGAGAAAAAATTGACGCTCGTCAGAGGATGATCGGCGAAGAGAGTTGAAGCCAGGATGGCTATCAGGACGACCAATAACAAACCGCCCACGGCTCCTTCAATTGATTTGCCAGGGCTCAAACGAATGGCTAGTTTGTGTTGACCGAATGCTTTGCCAGCAAAATAGGCGCCAATATCAGCCGCCCAGACTAGAATCAATACCGATAAAAACAAGCTCATGCTGACTGCACGCAAATGCATTAAAGCAAACCAACAAGCGGGCAATATAAATAAACCAGCAATTGCTAAAGGCCAACGCCACTTGGCCATATTAAGATCTAGCGATTGCTTCATGATGATCGGAACTATCAGCAACCAAAAGACCAAGGTCAAGCACAGTAAGGCTTGAATAGCCAACACGTCGGCATACATCAACCAAGCCACTAAATTTAAGAGGCATAAACCTGCGTAAGAGATGGCTCTGCGATGGTTTTGTGGAAATAAAAGACGCCACCATTCCCAGGCAGCCAAAGTAATCACCAGCGCCATCAGTGCACCTAAATAAATCAATGGGGCAAACCACAAAACCGGCAAAAAAACAGCCAGTAAAGCAAGTGCAGTCATGATCCTAGTTTTTAGCATGACTTACTTTTCTTTCTCAGACGCCATCACTTGAGCGCTGGTTCTGCCAAACCGTCTTTCGCGTTGACGATACCAGTCAAATGACGCTTGTAATGCGGCAGGATCAAAATCAGGCCACAGTAAATCAGTGAAGTAGAGTTCTGTGTAGGCCAACTGCCACAATAAAAAGTTGCTGATACGTTGCTCTCCACCTGTTCGGATAAAGAGATCCGGCTCTGGAGCAAAAGACATGGATAGATGTGGAGTTAATAAATCCTCAGAAACCTCTTCTGGGGATAGATGAGGGTTGGCCTTTAAGCAGGCAGAGAAAGCCTGCAACATATCCCAACGTCCCCCGTAATTGGCGGCAATCGTCAAATTTAAACCGGTATTTTTTGCTGTCAATGATTCGGCTTGAGCCACCCGCTCTTGAATTAGTGGATCAAAGCGAGACATGTCTCCAATTAAACGAAGCCGAACATTGTTGCGATCTAAGCGACTAACTTCCTTTTCTAAGGCTGTCAAAAAGAGCTTCATCAAGAAGCCAACTTCTTCCTCAGGTCGGCGCCAATTCTCTGAGCTAAAGGCAAATAAAGTGAGGTATTCAACCCCAACGTCACCACACTCTTTGACTATTTTTCGAACAGTATCCAAACCTTGAGAATGCCCAGCAACCCTGGGTAAAAAACGTTTGGTCGCCCAACGACCATTGCCATCCATGATGATGGCAATGTGCCGAGGAATCTGCGCCACCTCAGGGACATCTTGAGTGGAGCTGGCGTGTGCAGAAATATTTTTGGTGACCATAAATGAGCGATTCAAGCAATCGCTTAAACAGTCATGATTTCTTTTTCTTTTTCAGAAATAATTTTGTCAATTTCAGCCACAAAACGATCAGTCATTTTTTGCACATCATCTTGTGAACGACGCTCATCATCTTCTGAAATTTCTTTGTCTTTGGCCAATTTCTTTAAAGACTCATTGGCATCACGGCGCAAGTTGCGAACAGCAATCTTGGTGTCTTCACCCTCACCTTTGACGACTTTGGTTAACTCTTTACGGCGCTCTTCGGTCAGCGCTGGCATCGGCACACGAATGATATTGCCCTGAGTGGCCGGATTTAAACCCAAATCTGATTCACGAATAGCCTTTTCAACCGCTGCCATCATGCTTTTTTCCCAAGGCTGTACCGTTAGTGTTCTTGCATCAGCCAAGCCCAAGTTGGCAACCTGCGCTAAAGGAGTTGGGTTGCCATAGTAATCAACATTGATTTGCTCAAGAATGCCAGGATGAGCGCGCCCAGTCCTGATTTTTTGTAAATTGGACTTCAATGACTCAATCGATTTGGTCATCTTTTGTTCTGTATTTTTTTTGATTTCGTTTGCAGACATGATGTTTCCTTTTAAACGTGTACCAAAGTGCCTTCTGCCTCACCCATCACCACGCGCTTAAGAGCGCCAGCTTTGAGGATGGAAAAAACTTTAATGGGTAACTTGCGATCGCGACATAAAGCGAAAGCAGTTGCATCCATCACTTGGAGGTTCTTAATGATAGCTTCATCAAATGTAATTGTGTCGTAGCGAGTGGCTGTCGGATCTTTCTTTGGATCACTGGTGTAGATACCATCCACTTTGGTCGCTTTTAAAACGACCTCAACGCCCATTTCCGCCCCTCTGAGAGCTGCTGCAGTGTCTGTTGTAAAAAATGGATTACCTGTACCCGCTGCAAAAATAACCACCTTACCTTCTTCCATGTGGCGAATCGCTTTGGGGCGTATGTAGGGCTCAACCACCTGATCCATTCTTAAAGCAGATTGCACACGTGCTTCAACCCCCTTTTGTCTGAGCGCATCTTGTAAAGCCAAAGAGTTCATCATGGTTGCTAACATACCCATGTAATCGGCGGTCGCTCGATCCATACCAGCCGCACCTCCAGCAACACCTCTAAAGATATTGCCTCCACCAATCACAATAGCCAGTTGAACCCGACTCTGAACCACCTCTGCAATATCAGTCACCATAGCATCAATGGTGGCTGGATTGATGCCATAAGAATCATCGCCCATTAAGGCTTCACCAGACAGTTTCAGTAACACTTTTTTATAGGCAGGCATGGCAGTCTCTCTCTAATGGGCAATTACAAGTTATAAAAGTATAAAAGGCACGAAGGTGTTAGCCCCGTGCCTTTTGGAACTACATCAACTACTTAGGCCGTGGCTTTTGCAGCAGCTACTTGCGCAGCAACTTCAGCAGCAAAGTCATCTTGACGTTTCTCAATACCTTCACCAACGACATACATCGTAAAGCTCTTAATTGTTGTATTGGCTGCTTTCAACATTTGCTCTACAGTTTGCTTGTCATTTTTAACAAAAGTTTGATTCAACAAAGAAACTTCTTTCAAGTATTTCTGCACAGAACCTTCTACCATTTTGGCGACGATATCTGCCGGCTTACCTGATTCGGCGGCTTTGAGTTGAGCCACACTCTTCTCGGCAGCAATCTTATCGGCAGGCACATCGGCTGCTGATAGAGCAATTGGCTTCATCGCTGCAATGTGCATGGCAACATCTTTTGCCGCCGTGTCATCACCTGTGTACTCCACCATCACACCAATGCGTGTACCGTGTAAGTAGGACACGAGCTTGTTGTCACCCGCAAAACGCGTAAAACGACGCAAAGACATGTTTTCACCAATACGGCCGATCAATTCAGCACGAACTTCTTCAACCGTCTTGCCACCGTATGGCAAAGCAGATAATGCAGCGACATCAGAGGGATTCTTCTCAGCCACCAATTGAGCACACGCGTTGCTCAAAGCCAAGAAATCATCGTTCTTAGAGACAAAGTCTGTTTCACAGTTCACTTCGACCAAAGCACCTGTGGTGCCGTTAATAAAGGCAGTAATCACACCTTCTGCGGTTACGCGGGAGGCCGCTTTACTGATAGCAGGTAAAGGCGTTCTGATTCGTAACCGACGGCAGACGTGTTGTCTTCCAAGTATTGACCAAGGATGGCAGTCAAAAGCGGTTCAATAATACGCGACACGATACGCACCGCGCTGTCGGTAATCTGAACGACG
>JALRCP010000141.1 GCA_023257325.1 Polynucleobacter sp.
CATGACCTGGGGTATCGACGATGTTGATGTGCGGTCCTTCGTATTCCACCGCACAGTTTTTAGACAAAATAGTGATGCCACGTTCTTTTTCCATGTCGTGTGAGTCCATCACACGTTCAGCCACTTGCTGGTTATCACGGAATGTGCCGGACTGGCGCAACAATTGGTCCACAAGAGTTGTTTTACCGTGGTCAACGTGGGCAATGATGGCAATGTTTCTTAATGCGCGAGTATTACTCATGGTTCTGCTTTCACTTTTATCAATTGGTTAAATTCGTTACTGCTGTTTGGGCCATCAAACGGCGAGGATGTAGAACACCCTTACGCCAATCGGCGGTTCCCATAAAATTAGAGGACTCTACTGAGCCTCGATAAATTCTCATCAACTCCTCTTCGTTACCGGCTTTACTGACTGGAACTCGCTGACCCAAGCGCAAACGATTGGCTTCTTCATCACTGAGTTCTAAAAAATTTAGATCTTGCACCAAGGCATCAACAGGCAGTAAATATTGAGGCTTTCTGTTTTCCTCAGAACTATTACTTTTGACGACATCTAAAGTAATCCCATGTCCCAAACTTAAGTGGCCTACTTTTTCGCGTCTTAATCCAGTTAAATGAGCTCCAGCCCCCAAAAATTCTCCGATATCCTCAGCCAAAGTTCTGACATAAGTTCCTTTACTGCAACTCACTTCTAACTGCGCCATGGGCCAATCTACTTTGACCCACTTTAGCGAATGAATTGTGACCTTGCGAGCAACACGTTCAAGCGTCTCACCTGCACGAGCATATTCATACAAAGGTTTGCCATCACGCTTTAAAGCTGAATACATCGGAGGTACTTGCTCAATCTCACCGGTAAAACGTTGAATCACTTGCTCCAATTTAACGTCTAATTGTTTCTGATCGGTGACATCAAAATCAGCTTCCCTCACTTCAATAACTTCTCCCTCAGCATCCCCAGTGGTGGTTTTTTCACCAAATCGAATGGTCGCTAAGTAAGTTTTATCGGCATCCAATAAGTCCTGTGAATACTTTGTGGCCTCACCCAAACATACCGGCAACAAACCTGTGGCCATTGGATCTAATGTTCCCGTATGACCGGCCTTCTCTGCATCAAACGCACGCTTGACCAAAGTGACTGCTGTTTGTGAGCTGATTCCTTCTGGCTTATCCAGTAGAACCACCCCATGTATACCTTGGGGCATGAATTAAGCCTTATCGCGGTCGCCAAGCGCCTGATCAATTAAACGAGACATCTCTACCCCACGCGCTACCGATTCATCATGATGAAAATGCAAAGTAGGCACTGTGTGAATGTGCAGACGCTTAAACAATAATGAATGCAAATACCCAGCCTTTTCGCGCAAAGCAGCCAAAGCCACTTCAGGTTCAGCGCCTAGGACCGTAAAAAAAATCTTGGCATGCGCCATGTCTGTAGTTAATTCAACACCCTGCAAGGTAATCAATCCAACTTTTGGATCACGAATTTCTCGTGGAATGAGCTCGGCCAAATCCCTTTGGATTTGGTCAGCCACTCGTTGATTGCGATGGTTTTTAACTGGCATGGCGCGAACTTAATATTTAGAGTGTTCTTGCCACTTCAGTGACTTCAAAGATTTCCAACTGATCGCCCTCTTGGATGTCGTTGTAGTTCTTGAGTGATAAACCGCACTCAAAACCACCTTTAACTTCTTTCACGTCATCCTTAAAGCGCTTCAATGAATCTAGTTCACCCGTCCAGACGACCACGTTGTTGCGTAACAAGCGCGCACGTGATGATCTCTTCACAATACCCTCAAGTACCATACAACCAGCAACAGATCCCACCTTAGAAACTTGAATAACTTGACGGATTTCAACCAAACCAGTCACTTCTTCTTTCTTCTCCGGTGTCAACATGCCACTCATGGCTGCTTTCACCTCATCCACAGCATCGTAGATGATGTTGTAGTAACGAATATCCACGCCATTAGCTTCAGCCAATTTACGAGCCAAAGCATCGGCTCTTGAATTAAAGCCAATCACCACTGCTTTTGAGGCCACTGCCAAGTTGATGTCTGTTTCAGTGATACCACCCACGGCAGCATGAACGATTTGCACTCTAACTTCTGCAGTGGATAGTTTTTGCAATGATTGCGCCAAAGCTTCTTGTGAACCTTGCACGTCAGCTTTGATGATGATTGGTAAGGTTTTGGCTTCAACACTGCCCTCACCCATGTTTTCAAACATGCTTTCAAGCTTCACGGCTTGCTGCTTGGCCAACTTCACATCACGGAACTTACCTTGACGGAACAAGGCAATCTCACGAGCCTTGCGCTCATCAGCCACTGCAATGACTTCTTCACCCGCTGCAGGCACTTCTGACAAACCTTGAATCTCAACCGGAATAGATGGGCCCGCTTCATGACAAGGCTTGCCATTTTCATCTAACATCGCCCGAACACGGCCAAAAGATGATCCGGCCAAAATCATGTCACCACGACGCAGCGTTCCTGATTGGACCAAAATAGTGGCCACAGGCCCTTTACCTTTATCCAAGCGCGCTTCAATCACCAAACCTTTTGCGGCTGCATCGACTGGCGCCTTCAACTCCAACACTTCAGCTTGCAACAAAACGTTTTCTAATAAGTCATCAATGCCTGTACCCGCTTTGGCTGATACTGGAATGAATGGTGAATCGCCACCATATTCTTCAGGCACAACTCCTTCAGCAACCAATTCTTGCTTGACGCGTTCTGGATTGGCTTCTGGTTTATCAATTTTGTTAATTGCAACCACCAAAGGCACACCGGCTGACTTTGCATGCGCAATCGCTTCTTTAGTTTGTGGCATCACGCCATCATCTGCAGCGACTACCAAAATGACAATGTCTGTTGCTTGAGCACCTCGAGCACGCATCGCCGTAAAAGCTTCGTGACCCGGTGTATCTAAGAAAGTGATCATGCCTCGTGGCGTTTCAACGTGATACGCACCAATGTGCTGCGTGATACCACCTGCCTCGCCCGAAGCGACTTTGGCACGACGAATTGAGTCCAACAAGGATGTCTTACCGTGGTCCACGTGACCCAT
>JALRCP010000179.1 GCA_023257325.1 Polynucleobacter sp.
ATGGGTATTCTGAACGTCACACCCGATTCTTTCTCAGATGGTGGGCAGTACGCCAGCCGTGATGCTGCTCTTAGGCACGCGGAAGAGATGATTCATCAAGGCGTTGAAATGATTGATGTAGGTGGAGAGTCCAGTCGTCCTGGATCTGAACCTTTGTCACTTCAAGAAGAATTAGATCGTGTGATGCCCATTTTGGAAGTGTTAAAGAATGCACCGGTGGCGATTTCAGTCGACACCTATAAGTCCAAGGTCATGTCAGCCGCGATTGAATTAGGTGTTGATTGCATCAATGACATTTGGGCTTTTAGACAAGCTCATGCGATTGAGGCCATTCAAAATAGTGCTTGTGGCGTGATGCTCATGCACATGCAAAAAGATCCCAGCACCATGCAATTTGACCCTCACTACAAGGATGTGGTGGCTGAGGTGAATGGTTTTTTGATGGAGCGATGCGTGGTGCTTGAAGATGAAGGAATCGAGCGTGATCGATTGGCGATTGATCCAGGTTTTGGTTTTGGCAAAACGGTTGAGCACAACATGACCATGCTGGCTCACTTTCAGGAGTTCACAAGGCATGGCTTGCCTGTTGTGGCTGGTCTTTCCAGAAAATCAAGTTTGGGTGTCATTACAGGCAAAGACATTGCTCATCGACAAACTGCCAGCGTGGCCGCTGCTTTGATGGCCCTAGATCGAGGTGCCAAAGTGTTGCGAGTCCATGATGTGGATGCAACCATGGATGCTGTCAAAATTTGGGTTGCTGCCCAAGAATGCTTATAAAATGCATATATGACACGTCAATATTTTGGAACAGATGGTATTCGAGGGGAAGTTGGAAAATTTCCGATTGTCCCTGAATTTGTGATGCGCTTAGGCTATGCAGCCGGACAGGTATTGGCTAAGTCAAGTGGTCACGCAAAACCAACCGTATTGATTGGTAAAGATACACGGGTTTCAGGCTATCTATTAGAAGCGGCTCTGGAATCAGGTTTTTCCGCCGCTGGTGTGGATGTCATGTTGTGTGGTCCGATGCCAACCCCAGCGATTGCCTACTTAACCCGCGCTTTGCGCTTGTCAGCGGGGGTAGTGATTTCAGCGTCTCACAATCCTTACCACGACAATGGCATCAAATTTTTCTCAGCCAATGGTGACAAGCTCGATGACGCTGTTGAGTTGCAAATCGAAGCTGCATTGAATGAACCCATGAGCTGTGTTGATTCGGCTCATTTGGGTAAAGCAAAACGTCTTGATGATGCTGCCGGTCGTTACGTTGAATTTTGTAAAAGTACCTTCCCCAATCATTTGAACTTGCATGGTTTGAAGTTGGTGGTGGATTGTGCTCATGGTGCGGCCTATCACATTGCGCCGCACGTATTTCATGAGTTGGGTGCCGAAGTGATTGCGATTGGCGTTCAACCCAATGGAAAAAATATCAATGATGGTGTGGGAGCTACTTCACCCAAAGCCTTGATTGAAAAAGTCAAAGAAGAAAAAGCAGATTTAGGGATTGCTTTGGATGGTGACGCGGACCGTCTTCAGTTGGTTGATGCTCAGGGCAGATTATTCAATGGCGATGAACTTCTTTATTTGATTGCTAAAGCCAGAAAAGATGCTGGTGAGTCCATCCCAGGAGTGGTGGGAACCTTGATGACCAATATGGCGGTTGAGAAAGCGATTCAGGCTGAGGGTATTCAGTTTGAGCGAGCCAAGGTTGGCGATCGTTATGTTCTAGAGAAGCTCAAAGAAAACAATTGGCAATTGGGTGGTGAAGGCTCTGGCCATCTGATTTGTTTAGACAAGCACACCACGGGTGATGGCATCGTGGCAGCCTTGCAAGTATTGTCGGCCATGAGGCAGCAACACAAAACCTTGGCTCAGCTATTAGAAAAAATCAGCTTATTTCCGCAAACACTCATCAATGTGAAGTTTCAAGCGGGTTACGACTGGAAGTCTGATAGCAAGATGCAAGCGGCCATTACTCAAGCGGAGAAAAATCTCAATGGCAGTGGCCGTGTTTTGATACGACCATCAGGCACTGAACCTTTGCTCAGGGTGATGGTAGAAGCCAAAGATGCCAAACAAGCCCAAGAGCAAGCTGAGAAAATAGCCCAGACTATCCCAGTCTAAAAAACTCGCTGAGTTTTCTTACTTCTTTTTCTTCTTTTTATCTTTTTTCTTGGACTTCTTCTCTAGTTTGTCTTTATTGCCATTGGCATAAACGCACCACTTTTTGATTTCTTCCAAGAGTTCTTCAAGATCCTCGTAGGGCAGGGCTTTAAAATCAATCAAGCCAATCGAGCCCGTTTCTTGTAATTGTTTGACAGCATCTTCATATGTGTACATAAGTACTCCCCCTTAACTACTTAATTTGCATGGAGTTTCAGGCAGGGAGATGTCAATTTCAAGACAAATAAGGCAATTCATAAAAAATTCATTCAATTGCCATTGCCCCTGAAAGAGTTTCAGAAAACCGTCATCAAATTGTCATTTATTTCCATTATTATGGAAATATGAAAAATACAGATGCCGTTCATTCGTTTCTCGCCTTAGGTCAAGAATCAAGACTCAATATCTTTCGCCTCATTGTTCAAAGAGGTGCGGAGGGTGTTACGCCAACCGAAATTAAAGAAAGTTTGGGAATTCCAGCTGCGACCTTGTCTTTTCATCTCAAAGAACTCTATCAAGCCAATTTAATTTTGGTCGAGAGACAAAGTAGAAATCTCATTTATAGACCCAATGCCAATCAAGTAACTGAGTTAATGGATTTCCTACTCTTTAATTGTTGTGGTGGTCAATCGTGTGAAACAAAATCAGTTCAAACAAATATCGTTGGAGAAAAATCATGAAGCGCATGCATATTCACGTGGGTGTCAAAAATTTAAAAGAAAGCATTACTTTTTATTCAAAAATGTTCGCCACAGCGCCAACCATTGAAAAAACTGATTACGCCAAATGGCAATTAGAAGATCCAAAAATCAATTTTGCAATTTCTGCCAGAGGTGCCGCAGAAGGTCTTAATCACTTGGGGATTCAGGTCGAGGATGCCCAAGAGCTCTCTGACATGAAAGCGCGCTTGGATACGCTTCAGGCTAATTTGGTCGAGGAAGAGGGAACTGCCTGTTGTTATGCAAAGTCAGATAAATATTGGGTGAATGACCCATCAGGCATTCCTTGGGAGACATTCCACACCTTGGATTCGATTCCGGTATTCAATGAGTCATCTGATGCGGTTGAGGCTGCCAGTGCGTGCTGTGTGCCATCAGCAGTCAATTCAGTGGCCACCGTATCGATTGGATCCATCTCGAAAAAGGCCAATCGTTGTGCATAAGAACTGAACCGAATTACTTACTTTAATGATTAATCTCATCCATTCTCTAGGAAATTATTGATGAAAAAATACAACATCCTTTTTTTATGCACACACAACTCTGCTCGCTCTGTTTTGGGTGAAGCGATTGCTTCGACTCACCAAAGTGGCCGATTCATTGGTTATTCAGCAGGCTCAACCCCTGGCACCAAGGTCAATCCATTTGCAGCTGAGCTTGCTAAAGAAATGGGCTACCCAGAAGACAAACTCAGATCAAAAAGTTGGGATGAGTATGGTCAGCCAGATGCTCCTCAAATGGACTTCATCATCACTGTCTGTGATAACGCTGCAGGAGAACAATGTCCATTCTGGCCAGGTAAGCCTGCGACGGCTCATTGGGGCTATCCAGATCCATCGCAAGTGCAAGGCACTGATGATGATAAGCGACGCGCATTCAGGGAGGTGATGGTGGGTTTGAGAAAGCGCATCGATATCTTGGCTGCCATGCCACTTGAGAAACTTGATGCCATGAGCATTCAGGCTGAGCTCAAGAAGCTCGCTGAAGTTAAATAAGAAATAACAGAAACTAAGTCAAATAGAAAGAAACTCCATGGGTTTATTTGAGCGTTACTTAACAGTTTGGGTGGCCTTGGCCATCGTTTTAGGTGTGATCCTTGGCGTATGGATGCCAGGAGTGTTCCAAACTATTGCTGCCATTGAATTTGCGAGTGTCAACTTGGTGGTGGCAGTGCTTATTTGGGTCATGATTTATCCGATGATGGTTCAGATTGATTGGTCGGCGGTAAGAGATGTGGGTAAGAAACCAGCTGGCTTGATGCTGACCATTGTGGTGAACTGGTTGATTAAGCCATTCACCATGGCTGCCCTGGGCGTTCTTTTCTTTGAATACATTTTCGCTGGCTGGGTCAGCCCCAAAGATGCCTCTGAATACATTGCCGGCATGATTTTATTGGGTGTAGCTCCATGTACAGCGATGGTTTTTGTGTGGAGTCAGTTGGTCAAAGGAGACCCTAACTACACCTTGGTGCAGGTTTCAGTCAATGACTTGATCATGGTCGTTGCTTTTGCTCCGATTGCTGCATTCTTATTGGGCGTGACCAATGTCACCGTACCTTGGGAAACTTTACTTTTATCAACGGTACTTTATGTTGTTTTACCCTTACTGGCTGGCATGGCAACACGCAGTGTTTTGCAAAAGAAATCATCCGCTGCCATTGCTGCATTTGTGGCAAGTATCAAACCAGCATCTATCATCGGTTTGATTTCAACGGTAGTTCTCTTGTTTGCTTTCCAAGCGCAAACCATCATTGACCAACCCACAGTGATTCTATTGATTGCCATTCCTTTGATCATTCAAACCTATGGCATTTTCTTTGTGACCTATTGGGGGGCGCAGTTACTCAAGTTGCCGCATCAAGTAGCCGGCCCTGCTTGTTTGATTGGTACTTCCAATTTCTTTGAATTAGCTGTGGCAGTAGCGATTTCATTATTTGGTTTGAACTCAGGGGCAGCCCTAGCAACAGTGGTCGGTGTTTTGGTGGAAGTTCCTGTGATGTTGTCCTTGGTGGCCTTGGTCAATCATTGGGGTAAAAAAGCGTCATAAAGACCATAAAACAAGTGATTTTTGTCCTAAAAATGCCCTTTGAACCAAAGGGCATTTTATTTTAAATCATTGATTTAATTGAATATTAATAACTATTGATGTAATCAATCCAGCTATTTGCCAATGTCACAAAACTTTCATAAAGAGTAGGTAAAGTCCCTCATGTCGCGTTGTGCGGCATTGAATGAGGAAAAAATATGAAAACGTTGTTTACTAAATCATTGGTTGCGGGTGCGATTGCACTATCAACAGTTACAACAGCTCTAGCAGCCGATATTACCGGTGCTGGTGCTACATTCCCATACCCAATTTACGCAAAATGGGCCGAGGCTTACAAAGCTAAAACTAAGAATGGTTTGAATTACCAGTCAATTGGTTCTTCAGGTGGTATTAAGCAAATCAAAGCGAAAACTGTAGACTTTGGTGCTTCAGATGCACCAGTGAAGTTTGAAGATTTAGAAAAAGATGGTTTGGTTCAATTCCCAGCCATCATTGGTGGTGTGGTCCCTGTGATCAACGTGGATGGAGTTAAACCAGGTCAAATTAAAGTCACTGGTGAAGTTCTTGCTCAAATTTTCTTGGGTGGAATTACAAAGTGGAATGACAAGCAAATCGCTGATTTAAACCCAGGCGTGAAATTGCCTAATGACAACATCACCGTGGTTCATCGTGCCGATGGTTCAGGTACAACAGCGATCTTTACTGACTACCTAGCTAAGGTCAGCCCAAAGTGGAAAGAGGTTGTTGGTGCAGGTGCTGCTGT
>JALRCP010000004.1 GCA_023257325.1 Polynucleobacter sp.
TCGCCCACCATCCAAATATCACCTGGGCTCACCACAGAGTACTTTTGACCATCCATGGGAGTCACTTGAATATTGCGGCCTTGAACATCCACGCGCTTCACTTTGCCATTTTTAGCATCTTCCATGAATTGGGAGTAAGTGATGCTCTCTTGAGCACGTGGCTTATCAAATTGCTTGAAAACAGTGAAAAGCACGAGGCCCACAATCAGCCACACGCCAACTTTCTGCATCCAATTATTGTTCACAAAGCCTCCTTCAGGCAGATATATCTGTACACCATATGATTCTACTCCCTCAGCTTTTCAAGTGCTGAATTAAAAAAGTGGGGTAAATCCCATAGATTCCCTATGGTTTTCGGTAAAAAAAGAGCTTTTGATGATTTTTTTAAGGGTTGATGGGCCAGCCCACTGATCACTTAAGATGTTTTCCTAACAGAAAAGTCTCTGCGGATTTGTCGCGAGATGCCTTTGGCTTTCTGGGGGTCACAATTTTGAAGACTTTTTTAAAAGATTCGACAATTTGGCTGTAACCACTGCCATGAAAACATTTGATCAGCAGAGCACCATTGGGTTTTAGATGAGCTTGGGCAAAATCCAAAGCCAGATCAGCCAAATGCCCCATGCGAGCTGCATCAGCGGTTGCAACCCCCGATAAATTAGGGGCCATATCTGACAAAACCAAATCCACTCTCGGACCATCTTCGGGACTGCCCGGTAACAAAGCCTCAAACTGGCGCAGCACTTCTTCTTCTCTGAAGTCACCCTGCAAATAGGTCACATCAGCAATCTCTTCCATCGGCAATATATCAATCGCCACAATTTTTCCGTACGGCTTTCCTTCGGGGGTATCTGGATGTTTTTTGCCAAACTCCACCAAACGATTGCGTACATACTGGGACCAACTGCCTGGCGTACTGCCCAAATCAACCACCACCATGCCCGGACCAATTAAACGATCTTGCTCATCAATTTCTTTTAACTTGTAGGCCGCTCGCGCACGATACCCTTCCCTTTGCGCCATCTTGACGTAGGGATCATTGAGGTGATCATTCAACCAATCTTTATTAAATTTATTTTTTGCCACAACTGACTGCTCTTTAATAGGGTGATTTTTTGATTTATTTGATATTGATTGGCTATTTTCCGCTTTTTTAAGCCAGATGGGCCAAGACTGGCAAATTAATGCCTTATCATAGAGGCCTTCCAGAGAAATACTTATGCCTAAACTCGAATTATCCTCCGCTGAACGTTCAGCACTTCGCTCAGATGCCCACGCTCTCAAACCGATTGTTTTAATTGGCGCTGATGGCTTGACACCTGCCGTGATAAAAGAAGTCAACAATGGCTTGAAATCTCATGGCTTGATTAAAGTACGTGTATTTGGCGATGACCGGGAAGCCCGAGTCGAAATGTATAACCATCTCTGCGAAGAATTGGGCGCAGCTCCGATTCAGCACATAGGCAAATTGTTGGTGTTATTCCGCCCCAAGCTTGAAAAGCAAGTGGACGACAAACGTCGAGATAAAAAAGGCGGTCCTAAGGTGGTGATGGTGAAAAAATTCACTCGCAACCCTCAACGCCGCCCCAAACCTGTCGCAACGACCGTATTGGGCAACCAACGTGTGGCCGCTGGCGGTCAAGTCAAGCGCGCCAAACCACGTCAAACGAGCCAGAAAAAGAAGCAGCTCGGTTAAAGAGTGTGGCGCTGTACTGAATTACCTACTGACCTTTTTCAGGTACGCATGCAATTGGTCTTTGAGTAGCAGTTTTTCTTTTTTCAATACTTCAATTTGCTCATGCGTGGAAGGTGGTTGACCAGCTTCCATATTTTTAATCTTTTGATCCAGCTCATTGTGCTGATCAAATAAATGAACAAAATGACGATCGCTTGTCTTTAACTGAGTCATCAGTTCTCTGTATTCTGGAAACATGGCATTCCTTTTTTTAATTGAATCACCCAATCAGTTTAGGTCGGAATGCTTTTAAAAATACTGCGCCAGATCAAAGAATGATGGTCTGATGGGTTAACTCACAGGCTTAGTCAAACGCCACAAAAGTACCAAACCCATCAGCGATTGCACCAAATACAGTGCACTCGAGACAGCATGGAGACGGCCAAACTCAGCCGCCAAGGGCGATAACATCACCGGGAAACCATGACTGAGAGCTTCCTCTCGCAAAGAGTTCATCATGGGTTGCAAAATAAATGCTGTGGTAGCCGCACACAAAAGCATGGCCAATAAAAACCAACGAATGTTTTTATAGCGATCTAAACCGCGCTTAACCAACAAATTGGCAAAAACAATCAATGCAACGCTAAGCACCATGGAAATAGTGCCTTCTAAACGGAATAAACTACCTGCCACCATGCCAGCGACTTGCCTATCAGAGAGCGTGGCAAATAAAGTGGGGGCTACCAAGTAGCCCACAGTAATGATGCTTCCCACCCAAAGAGTCAAAATGAAAACAAAGACACGTTGTGCAGTAAGGTGCATGTTTTGAATGGCGTGATTTAAATGTATTGAACGTTCAAGATTTCAACTTCACGACTACCCCCTGGAGAGGAGAAGGTCGCGACATCACCCTCTTCTTTACCAATTAAAGCGCGTGCGATTGGAGAGCTGATAGAAATCTTGCCGTGTTCCAAATCTGCCTCATCATCACCTACAATTTGGTAAATCGCTTTTTTACCGTCTTCTAAATCTTCTAGCTCAACCGTGGCACCAAAGACAATGCGTCCCTCAACATCCAAGGCCGATGGATCGATGATTTGTGCAGCTGCGAGCTTACCCTCTAACTCTTGAATACGCCCCTCTATAAAGGCTTGCTTTTCTTTGGCAGCATCGTATTCAGCGTTTTCAGATAAATCACCCTGAGCACGCGCTTCTGAAATTGCATTGATGACCGCAGGTCTTTCAACATGCTTCAAATTGTGCAATTCTTTCTTTAACAGCTCAGCGCCATTTTTTGTGATGGGGATCGTACTCATAAATTGACTTCCAAAATCCAGTTAAATGAAGAACAAATGACTGGTGGAATTCCACCAGTCATTAATCTATTTTATATTCTTTTTTTGTATTTTTAACTTAAACCCATGCATGCCACTTATAAAGAGGCATGCAGACCCTGCAAGTCATAAACTTCCAATTGGTCAATGGCTTTAATTCCTGCGACCGCAGCTTTAGCACCGCTGATGGTGGTGTAATAAGTCACACGGTTGGCTTGTGCCGTGGTTCGAATTGACCTTGAATCAGCAATGGCTGTTCTGGTTTCATCGACCGTCGTGAAAACCAATTCAATTTCGCCATTCTTAATCATATCCACAATGTGTGGACGACCATCTTTGACTTTATTGACTCGCTTCACAGGCACACTAGCAGCCTCAATCGCCGTGGCTGTTCCCTGCGTGGCCACAATGGAATAGCCCATGCTATGCAACATTTGAGCAACCTCAACTGCTTTGGCCTTATCGCTGTCTTTCACAGTTAAAAGAACTGTGCCCGATTTAGGCAAAGTGGTGCTAGCGGCTAATTGAGACTTAAACAAAGCTTCACCAAAGGTTTTACCCACTCCCATCACTTCACCTGTTGAACGCATTTCTGGTCCAAGAATTGGATCAACTCCAGGGAATTTATTGAATGGGAAAACCGCTTCCTTCACTGAGTAATATGGTGGAATCACTTCTTGACCAATGCCCTGCTGATCCAGTGTTTGACCAGCCATACAACGGGCTGCGATCTTTGCCAATTGCAAACCAGTGGCTTTGGATACGTAAGGCACAGTTCTTGAGGCACGTGGGTTCACTTCTAAAACATACACAATGTCTTTGCCATCTACTTGCTGAATCGCAAATTGCACGTTCATCAAACCAACAACGTTCAAACCCTTGGCCATCGCCGCAGTTTGACGACGCATCTCATCCACAGTTTCTTTTGAGAGTGAGTAAGGTGGCAATGAACACGCTGAGTCACCTGAGTGAACACCGGCCTGCTCGATGTGCTCCATCACACCACCAATAAAAACTCTCTTGCCGTCAGAGATACAGTCCACATCGCACTCAATCGCATCGTTTAAGAAACGATCTAATAAAACGGGTGAGTCATTAGAAACCTTGACGGCTTCGCGCATATAACGCTCTAAGTCACGCGTGTCATGAACGATTTCCATCGCACGCCCTCCTAGCACATACGAAGGACGCACCACCAATGGATAACCAATCTCATCAGCCAACTTAATGGCTTCCACTTCAGTTCTAGCGGTTCGATTGGGTGGCTGACGCAAACCAAGATCTTGCAATAACTTTTGGAAACGCTCACGGTCTTCA
>JALRCP010000035.1 GCA_023257325.1 Polynucleobacter sp.
TTTGCCGCCTTTAGATCCTGCCACAGACCGCGGCATGATTTGTGGCAGTCCGTCCATGCTCAAAGAAATATCAGAGATGCTTGATGCCAAAGGTTTCAAGGTATCCCCAAGCCTTGGTCGCTTAGGTGACTACGTATTTGAGCGAGCATTCGTTGAAACTTAACTGAATAGAAAACTAGTTATGTACCAATACAATCCCATTGATCAAAGTATTGTTGACGACCGAGTCAAGCAATTTAGAGGGCAGGTTGAAAGACGACTAAAAGGCACTTTGCCTGAGGAAGAGTTTCGTCCTTTGCGTTTGCAAAATGGTCTTTATCTGCAGCGTCATGCATACATGTTGCGCATTGCAATTCCGTATGGGTTATTCAATAGCCAGCAAATGCGTATGTTTGCCCAAATTGCCGATCAGTACGATCGCGGTTATGGCCATTTCACGACTCGCCAAAACATTCAATTCAATTGGCTTAAGTTAGAGGACACGCCCGCAATCCTCGCAGATTTAGCAAGCGTTCAAATGCATGCCATTCAAACTTCTGGTAACTGTGTGCGCAATATCACCAGTGATCCTTTTGCTGGTGTGGCTGCCGATGAAATCGTAGATCCTCGCCCGATTTGTGAGTTATTGCGTCAATGGTCAACGCTCCATCCAGAGTTTGCTTTTCTTCCAAGAAAGTTCAAGATTGCGGTCAGTGCTTCTGAAGAAGATCGAGCCATTGTTGCAGCTCATGATTTGGGTCTCTTTTTAAGAAATAATGAACAGGGTGAGTTGGTTGCCGATGTTTTGGTTGGTGGTGGCATGGGTCGTACCCCCATCATTGGCACCATCATTCACCATGGTCTACCCTGGCAAGAGTTGCCTAACTATATTTCGGCTGTATTGCGTGTTTATAACCTACACGGTCGTCGTGATAATTTATACAAAGCCAGAATCAAGATCCTTCTGAAGGCCCTTGGGGTCGAAGAGTTCACGCGTCAAGTGAATGAAGAGTATCAATTTTGGCAGGGTGGCAAACAAGCTTTTACCCAAGATGAGTGGCAACAAGTGGCTCAGTATTTTGTGAAGCCAACATACAAAACATGTGTCTCTTTAGATGAGTCCAGCATTGTTTCAAAAGCTCCTGAATCAGAGAGAAAATCTTTTACACGTTGGCTTGAAAGAAACGTTAAAAAGCATCAAATCAGTGGATATGCCAGTGTTTTACTTTCATTGAAGCCTCATGGCACTGTGGCTCCGGGGGATATTGACTCCGATCAGATGAGAAAAATTGCTGATTTGGCCGATGAATATAGTTTTGGATTGATTCGCTCGACTCATGAACAAAATTTGGTTTTGGCTGATGTAGAGCAAACGCGTTTATATGAGCTATGGAAGCATGCAAAATCTTTAGGCTTGGCTTTGCCCAATATTGGCTTATTGACTGACATCATTGCCTGTCCGGGTGGTGATTTCTGTTCTTTGGCCAATGCCAAATCCATTCCGATTGCCAATGACATTCAAAAAAGATTTGATGATCTAGATTACTTATTTGATATTGGTGATATCACACTCAATATTTCAGGATGCATTAACTCCTGTGGTCATCATCACGTCGGCAATATCGGCATTTTAGGAGTCGATAAAGATGGTCAAGAGTGGTATCAAGTAACTCTGGGAGGCGAGCAAGGTCTTCAAGCAGCCATTGGTAAAGTGATTGGTCCTTCATTCTTTGCCAGCGATATGCCTGACGTGATTAGTGACCTGATTCAGGTCTACATTGAATTGCGTGAGCCAGAAGAATCATTTATTCAGACCTATCGTCGCGTGGGAGTGGAGCCATTCAAAACCAGGGTCTACGCCAATAAAGAGAAAAAAGATAAAAACAACAAAATTGGAGAAGATGCACATGGCTAAGCTCATACGTTATCCCAAGGGCGGTGTTGCCGAGGTGGTGGACAGCCAATGGCAGATTCTGACTTTGGATTCTCAAGAACCACTGGGTTCGGGTTTGTATTTGGTGCCATTTCAGTATTGGCTCAATCACTCAGACTCTAAAGAGATTCAGGCCAAGTATTTGGCAGGTGAATTGGGTGTTTGGTTCGCCAGTGATGCGGATTTGACCGCTCATCGAGATGTGATTTTGGCCGGCATGAAGTTTTGGACCATCATCGCGCTTGATTTTCCGATTTTTAGAGATGGTCGAGGATTCAGTCATGCGGCCATTCTTAGAGAGAGATTGGGTTGGCAAGGCGAATTGCGAGCGATTGGAGATGTGCTAATTGATCAACTGTTGCAGATGGCAAAAGTTGGTTTTGATAGTTTCTTATTAAGAGCGGACCAAGATGAATCGGTTGCCCTTGAGCAATTTGAAATCATTCATCACCGATTACAAAACGATTGGCGTGCAGGACGTGACCAATTGAGTGGAGAAAATCATGCCAGGTAATAGTCCCTTGTGGCAGGTTCCTAAGGTGGAGTTGCCCCATGCACATCTTGTAAACCTGCAACAGGTATTGGAAGAGCGTCTGACAAGAATCAGCAATCAATTCAACGATGTTCGCTTTGCAACCAGTTTGGCTGCTGAGGACATGGCGGTGACAGATGGAATTGCTAAATATGCAAAGTCGATTCGTATTTTCACGCTTTTCACGGGCCGTTTGCATGACCAAACCATTCAAATGAAAACCACGGTTGAAAACCACTATGGTCTCTCAATTGATGGGGTAGAGCCTCAAGTGCAAGATGTTCAAGCATTTATTGCTCAATATGGTTTGAATGGTTTTTATGACAGCGAAGAAGCCAAAAAGAGCTGCTGTTATGCCAGAAAAGTAAAGCCTTTAGAACTTGCCTTGAATGGCGCTCAGGCTTGGGTAACAGGTTTGAGACGTTCTCAAGCCATCACTCGAAATGAGCTGACATTTGAAGAGTTGGATGAAGTTCGAGGCATTCCAAAATTTAATCCAATTTTTGATTGGAGCGATGACGATCTTTGGGCCTATTTGGCTTGGCAACAGGTGCCTTTGCATCCATTGCATCATCAAGGTTATCCAAGCATTGGATGCGAGCCTTGCACAAGAGCTATTCGAGCCGATGAGGATTTGAGGGCGGGGCGTTGGTGGTGGTTAAACAAACAAAGTAAAGAGTGCGGTTTGCATCTGAAATAAATATCATGACAAAAGAACAAACACAATTACACAATGAGCATTTAGATTGGCTTGAGGCTGAATCTATTTACATTATTCGTGAGCTAATTGCTCAAGCCAGTCGTCCTGCCATGCTCTTTTCTGGCGGAAAAGATTCAATCGTGATGTTTCACTTAGCCAGAAAAGCCTTTCGTTTTGGCAGTCGTCCTATTCGTTTGCCTTTTCCTTTGTTGCATATTGATACGGGTCACAACTACTCGGAAGTCATTCAGTTTAGAGATGAGATTATTCGGCAAACAGGTGCCGACTTAATTGTGGAGTATGTGGAAGAGTCCATTCAAAAAGGCAGTGTTAAGTTAAGAAAAAGTACGGATTCTCGCAATGCTGCTCAGGCCATTACTCTTTTAGAGGCAATCGAAAAGCATGAGTTTGATGCGTTGATGGGTGGTGCAAGACGTGATGAAGAAAAAGCCAGAGCCAAAGAGAGAATCTTTTCATTCAGAGATGAGTTTGGCCAGTGGGATCCTAAGGCACAAAGACCTGAACTTTGGAGTCTTTATAACGCACGTATCGCCAAGGGTGAAAACATGCGAGTTTTTCCAATTTCAAACTGGACGGAACTAGATATTTGGCAATACATTGCTCGTGAAAATTTGGCCTTACCAAGTATTTACTATGCTCACCAACGAGAGGTTGTTAAAAAAAATGGCTTATTAGTGCCTGTGACGCCATTGACGCCGAAGCAGTCTGATGAAATCAGTGAAATCCTCAGTGTTCGATTCCGCACTGTGGGTGACATCAGTTGTACCTGTCCGGTGATCAGTGAAGCCAATTCACCTGAAAAGATTATTGCTGAAACAGTGCTTTCAGAAATTACTGAGCGTGGTGCTACACGCATGGATGACCAAACCAGTGAGGCCTCCATGGAGCGTCGCAAGAAAGAGGGGTACTTTTGATGGAACAACTTCACAATAAAAATACGCATGGCGTGGTGCGTTTCATTACCTGTGGCAGTGTGGATGATGGCAAGAGTACCTTGATTGGTCGTCTGCTTTATGACACCAAAGCGGTTTTGACAGATCAGATACAGGCACTCTCTAAAACCAAGCATTCTCGAGTGACTGCCTCCGATGCCGCCATTGATTTGGCTTTATTGACGGATGGTCTTGAGGCTGAGCGTGAGCAAGGGATTACGATTGATGTGGCCTACCGGTATTTTGCGACTGCAGATCGTAAGTTCATTGTGGCAGATGCACCTGGTCATGAGCAGTACACCCGAAATATGGTCACGGGAGCTTCACAAGCCGATGTGGCTATTTTGCTAGTAGATGCCACACGCATTGATACTGCTCAACGAGATATTCAATTGTTGCCTCAAACCAAGCGACATGCAGCCATTGTAAAAATGTTGGGTTTGAAGCATGTCGCAGTGGCAATTAATAAGATTGATTTATTGAATTTTGATCAAGATATTTTCAAAAAAATTCAAAAAGAAATTTTAAATTTAGCAACAACTTTAAATCTGCCAACACCTCAAATTTTCCCAGTTTCTGCTTTACTGGGTGACAACATCGTCAGCCCCTCAAAGAACTTTAATTGGTATGAAGGTCCAACCTTGCTCGAATGGTTAGAGGGTTTGGATGTCAGTTCTGATAAATCAAGTTCACAGTTAAGATTTCCAGTTCAATATGTCGCCCGTCAGGATGGAAGTGCCGCTGAGGATTTTAGGGGCTATCTTGGCAGGATTGAGTCAGGCGAGATTCGTCAAGGTCAGTCTGTCAAGATTCTTCCCGCTGGTTCATTAGCCACAGTTTCAGAAATTTTTATTTCCAATGGAGTCAATAGCTTTAGCCAAAACCAAAGCGTAGATGTGGCAAAAGCTGGGGACGTCATTGCGATGACTTTTGTTGAGGATGTCGATGTGTCGCGCGGTGACATGATTGTTGCGCAAGACAACTCTTTAGATCTTTTGAGCAAACAACTGATTGCTGATATTTGTTGGTTAGATCAAGATGTCTTATCGACATCTAGAAAATATATATTAAGACACGCGACCAATACGGTATTTGCAAAAGTAAAAAATATTATCCAAATATTAGATATTGAAACTTTGTCGCATGCTGTCAAGGCTGAGTCGTTGGGGGTCAATATGATTGGACAAGTTGAGCTCACTTTGCAAAAGCCCATCATCGCTGATTTGTTTGATGAATCTTTGGCAACAGGTTCATTTGTTTTGATTGATGAAGTCACCAATCACACCGTGGCTGCTGGCATGATTCGAGAGGTGCTACAGTGAGCTCTGGAAAAGTCTATTTAATTGGTGCTGGACCTGGCGCTGCAGATTTAATCACTGTGCGAGGCATGAAGCTATTGCAGCTTGCTGACATTGTCTTTCATGATGCTTTGGTTGATCCTGAGATGCTTGACTATTGCAAGCAAGCCATTTTGGTGCCAGTGGGTAAGCGTTGTGGAAAGCATTCAGCAGCACAGTCGTTTATTAATAAGCGCTTGATTGACGCCAGTAAAAAATATCAAACCATTGTCCGACTCAAAGGGGGGGACCCCATGATTTTTGGGCGAGCTGATGAAGAAATATCTGCATTGGAAGAAATTGGGATTGAAGTAGAGGTTGTACCTGGGATTACGGCTGCTTTGGCAGCCTCAGCATCCTTGAAGCAATCTCTAACTCTAAGAGGTATTTCAAGAAGTGTGGCCTTTTATACACAAGTCAAAGCTGAGAACGAGCAAGAGGCGTCATTGCCTAATGCGGACACCTTGGTGATTTATATGGGGCGATCTAATTCAGTTCAACTGGCCCAGCAATTACTCAAGCAAGGAAGACCAAAATCAACGCCAGTACAAATCATTGAATCTATTAGTACTCAAAAAGAGCGATCCTTGGCTCTGACGCTTCATGAGATGTCGCAGGGTCAAGCCAATCAATGGTTTAATTCTGAATCGCCCGCTTTATTACTCGTCGGTGCAGTATTTGGCAATCGCCTGCAGAACTCCGAGGTTTTCTCCGACCGCCGGCTTTACGCTTAAGTTCAAAAGAGGGTATTTCTGGCGGCAAGCCTCAATTAATTTGGGTAAGTCCTCTCGAATATGCCCTCCTTGACCTAAAAACACGGGTACAAGGGTTACAGTGTTCAGTCCTTTTAGGCTGAGTTCCTGAAGCGCATCTTCTAATGATGGAGTCATTAGCTCCAAAAAAGCCAGCGCTACTTCAGTTTCACTATTATTTGATTGAATTATTTCTTGCACCTTAATCAGCGGCTCTTTCCACCGAGGATCTCGAGCGCCGTGGGCAAATAAAATAATCGCTTTTTTAGTCATGATGTTAGTATAAACATTGATTGAATATCACTCAGAGCTTTATTGACTATTAATACAAGATAATTAAAGGATGCTATGAAACACTTCGTCAAATTAATCACTGCTTTATCTTTTGTGATCTTTTCAGGTCACACATTTGCGCAATCAACCAAGATTGTTTATCACGTGAATGAGGGGGTTCAGCAAGCCAGTCGCGCGATTGGTAACATCCGCAACCATTTGAATGCCGATCCTAAGGCAAAAATTGTGGTGGTCACGCATGGCCCAGGGATTGATTTTTTATTAGAGGGTGCTGAGAACATGGCAGGTGCAAAATTTGCAGGTTCAGTGGGTGATTTGGCGAGCAAAGGCGTTGAATTCAGAGTCTGTAACAACACCTTGGTTTCAAGAAAGATTCCAAAGGAACAAGTGGTGATGGAAGCCAAAATCGTGCCATCTGGTGTGGCTGAGGTGGCCAACTTGCAAGCCAAAGAGCAATATGTTTATTTGAAGCCTTAAGAGGATGGCTTCAAAAGAAGCCTCAAGACTTTTAAAAAAAGTTTA
>JALRCP010000038.1 GCA_023257325.1 Polynucleobacter sp.
AGTTCACCGCGTTGAAGATTGGGGCCGTCGTCAAATGGCTTACATGATCGACAAGCTCGCAAAAGCTCACTACGTTTGCATGAACATTGAGTGTGGCCAAGCTACTCTTGATGAGTTAGAGCACGGCTTTAAGTTCAACGACGCTGTATTGCGTCACTTGGTAATCAAGACTAAGAAGGCTGAAACAGAGCCATCAATCATGATGAAGCAAGTTGAACGTGAAGAAGCTCGTAAAGCTCTTCAAGCAACGGAGGCGCCTGCTGCCTAATAGGCACTGAGCGGGTTTGGGTTGAATCATTTCATCCTAACAGCCGCCCTAGTCGCAAAGGAAGCTCTTCGATATACCCCCGCAGGAATACCTGTCATTGAATGCCAACTAGAACATATTGGCGAAGTTCAAGAAGCAGGGAGTGCGAGGCAAGTCAAAATGAGTCTTGAAGCGATTGCCATCGGATCAGTTCATCAAAAACTGGATCAGATGAGTATGGGAAGGTTGGCTAGATTTGAAGGTTTCTTAGCTCATAAAAGCCTGCGCAGTCAGCGACTCGTCTTTCATATCACGCACATTGAATTGTAAAAAGGAAACATCATGGCATTTGTAAAAAAAGGTGATGACCGCAAGAACAAGCGTCCAGCACAGAACCCATTATTCAAACGTAAACGTTTTTGCCGCTTCACAGCCGCAAACGTTGACCAAATCGATTACAAAGATGTCGACACACTTCGTGACTTCATCGGTGAAAACGGCAAGATCACTCCTGCTCGTTTGACTGGTACAAAAGCTTTGTATCAGCGCCAATTAGAGACAGCCATCAAGCGCGCTCGTTTTTTAGCCTTGATGCCTTTCACTGACCAACACAAGAAATAATCAGGAGCCATCATGCAAATTATTCTCCTAGAAAAAGTAGCCAATCTTGGTAACTTGGGTGACGTTGTTCGTGTTAAAGATGGTTTTGCACGTAACTTTTTGATTCCGCAACGCATGGCTCGCCGTGCAACTGCAACAGCGATCGCTGAGTTTGAAGCCAAGCGTGCTGAATTAGAAAAGCTAGCCGCTGAAAAATTGGCAGCCGCGCAAGCAGTTGGCGCTAAATTGAATGGTCTTGTTTTAGAGATCAGACAAAAAGCAGGCGTAGACGGTCGTTTGTTTGGTTCAGTGACGAACCATGACATCGCTGATGGCTTGAAAGCAAAAGGTTTCAATATTGAGAAAGCTTCTGTACGCATGCCAACAGGCCCATTGAAGATTGTGGGTGATCACCCAATCTCTATAGCTGTTCACACAGACGTAGTTGTAGAAATTACTGTCCAAGTGATTGGCGAGCAGGCTTAATTCAACATTCAATTGTTTGATATCTCTCTGATATCATCAGTTCATGGTTGATACAGCTGTACAAGCTTTAAAAGTACCCCCGCATTCCGTCGAGGCCGAGCAATCGGTGCTCGGCGGTTTGCTTTTGGATAACAACGCTTGGGATCGCGTGGGGGATATTCTCACTGAAAAAGATTTTTATCGACCTGATCATGGCTTGATTTATCGCGTCATTGGTAAGTTGGTGAGTGATGGTGTGCCTGCGGACGTGATCACAGTGGCTGAGGCCATGAAAACTCAAGGCGGCGGTGAGTCCATCGGAATTGATTACCTCAATGCCTTGGCCCAATCGACTCCAAGTGCATCCAATATTCGTGGTTATGCAGAAATTGTGCGTGACCGCAGCGTTTTGCGTCGCCTGATACAAACATCCGATCAAATTGCTGGAACAGCATTTACTCCTGAAGGGCGTTCGGTACGGACGATTTTGGATGAGGCTGAATCCAGAATTTTAGCGATTGGTGAAGAGGGTAATCGCGGAAAAACAGATTACTTTGAGATTGCGCCATTGTTGACTGAAGTGGTGAGCCGAATTGATGAGTTATATCACCGTCAAGGTTCAACAGATGTCACTGGCGTTGCTACTAGCTTTGTGGATTTGGATCGTCAAACCAGTGGCCTTCAAAAAGGAGATTTGATCATTGTGGCTGGTCGCCCATCGATGGGTAAAACCAGTTTTGCGGTCAATATTGCAGAAAACGTGGCGCTGAAAGAAGGTTTGCCTGTTTTGATTTTCTCCATGGAGATGGGAGCCTCTCAATTAGCTTCCCGTATTTTGGGTTCTGTTGGGCGTATTGACCAATCTCGTATGAGAACCGGTAAATTATCTGAGGATGAGTGGCCCAAAATCACTGAAGCGATTTCTCGCTTGAACGAAGCTAGCATCATGATTGATGAAACAGGCGCTTTGAGTAGTTTAGAGCTCAGAGCCAGAGCGAGGCGCATTGCACGTAAGTGTGGCACCTTGGGTTTGATTGTGATTGATTATCTTCAGTTGATGAGTGGCAATAGTGGTGGGGGTAGTAGCGAAAACCGTGCCACGGAAATTTCGGAGATTTCACGCTCTCTCAAATCATTGGCCAAAGAACTTCAATGTCCTGTGATTGCACTCTCTCAGCTCAATCGCGGTCTAGAGCAGCGTCCCAATAAACGTCCTGTGATGTCTGATTTGCGCGAATCAGGAGCGATTGAGCAAGATGCTGACGTGATTCTTTTTATCTATCGTGATGAGGTTTATCACCCAGATACCACCACAGACAAGGGCATCGCAGAAATCATCTGCGCCAAGCAGCGTAATGGCCCAATCGGTACGGTGAAGCTCAGTTGGCAGGGTCAGTACACCAAGTTTGACAATTTGGCTTTGGGTCAAGGTCAATCCTCTGGCGGTTACGAGCCGTTTTAACTTTTCTCGGGTTGCACAGAGTAAATAGACTAAAATCATGACAAATTTGTGTCATGTCATAAAAGGATGTCTATGCTTGGTCGATTCATGCCCAAAGAAGAAAATTTCTTCGAATTATTCAATCAGCACGTTGCGCTTTGTGTGCAAGGGTCTAAAGATCTCTATCAACTGATCAATGACTTACCCAACGCTGCCGAGCACTCTAAAGCGATTCAGTCCTCTGAGAAAAAGGCTGACAAAATCACTCATGAAACGATTGATTTGCTTCACAAGACCTTCATCACACCTTTAGATCGTGACGAAATCCATAAGTTAATTACGACCATGGATGACATCCTTGACTTAATGGAGGATGTGGCAGAAGTAATTCAACTGTACGATGTGACCCAAGTCACTGCTGAGGCGGTAGAGTTAGCTCGAATCTGTGAAGCTTGCTGCGAGAGAGTTAGTGCCGCTGTATTGAAATTACATGACATGAAAAACGCCAAAGATATTTTGCGTATTTCCACAGAAATTGACATGCTAGAGTCCGATGCTGACCGAGTCATGCGTTCAGCTTTGTCTCAGTTGTTCCGTGATGAAAATGATTTCAAACGCTTGATGAAGCTCAAAGCAGTTTATGAATTGCTAGAAACCATTACGGATAAATGCGAGGACGTTGCAAACATCCTTGAAGGTATTGTTCTGGAAAACGCCTAATGACTCCAGTTGAAATGAGTATTTGGGTGGTGGCCTTATTGGTTGGCCTAGCCCTGTTGTTTGATTTCATGAATGGCTTTCATGATGCAGCCAATTCTATTGCTACAGTTGTTTCAACAGGTGTAT
>JALRCP010000057.1 GCA_023257325.1 Polynucleobacter sp.
ACCGCGAAGTTGCGCATCTTAAAGATGATTTGATGCCTCGTTACGCGAGCATGATTTATAACGGTTATTGGTGGGCGCCAGAGCGTGTTGCCATCCAAACTTTGATTGACCACACTCAGCAAAATGTCAGTGGCTTTGTACGCGTCAAGCTATACAAAGGTGCAGTAACAGTTGTTGCGCGCGACTCTAAGAACACATTATTTGATCAAACTATTGCCACATTTGATGATGATGGTGGTGCTTACAACCAAGCAGACGCTGGTGGATTTATTAAATTAAATGCTTTGCGCATGCGCATCGCAGCCAATGCCCGTCGTAAGCGTGGTTCTTAATGAAACACTGCGATTACATTTTTACTATTTAAATAACAGGATTGAGTATGCAATTTGATCAAGTGACAGTTAATAAGAAAGCCAATGTATTTTTTGATGGCAAATGCGTTTCTCACACCGTGACTTTGCCAACCGGCGAGCGTAAATCGGTGGGCGTCATTCTGCCGAGTACTTTGCGTTTTGATTTAACAACGAAGGAAGTTATGGAAGTGGTGGATGGCACAGCTTATGTGAGCATCAATGGCGCTGCAGAGCAAGCATTTTCAGCAGGCCAATCTTGGACTGTAGAGGCTGGTGGCTATTTCGTGATTCGTGCTGAACAAGCTGTTCACTACGTTTGCCACTTTGGCTAAATATTAAGGCTTGGGTAGACCAGAAATGGTGTGCCCAGGCAAGATTCCTTTTTTTGCAAACCAGCCTTGATTCATTTCAAGCGCAAATCGTACCGGTTTGACTGGGCAATGATTGTCTTCTGTCATTGCTTTCATCTCTAGAATATTCACAATCTTTCCGTCATCAGCAATGAAGGCAATGGCTAGCGGGATTTTGGTGTTTCTCATCCAAAAGCAGTGAGTTGCACTGTTCTCAAAAATAAATAGCATGCCATCATCGCTGGGTAAATAAGTGCGATGCATCAAGCCCAATTGGCGTGCTTTTTCGGTATTGGCCACTTCGGCGCTAATTTTATAAAGGCCTGCTGATAATTCAATCGTGTTCAGTTTTTGTGCCCATGCATGGGAACTAAGGGCGAATTGTCCAAAAATAGATGAGGCAAGTATTAGTGAGCCAAAAAGAATAGAGCGAAATATTGTCATGGTTAACAAGATGCGATGAGTTTGAGTATGTCTTGGACTTTATCAGATGCTTGGACAGTTCAGTGGAAACAAGGAATGTCAAAACTCAAACCAATATGTGCAAAAAATATAAAAATAGACATTAGCTTAAACGCTGTAATTTTTGCTATTTTCTTGGGGTCATTCTGAGCTTTAACCCGATTTAAAACTTATGTTTAGAATAGGGTGTATGACTAAAAAAATCAGCCATCCAAACCCGATTGATTTCCCTGCATTTCAGGAAGATCACACCACGGTCATGGATCGCCAATCGGAGCGTGTTCAACCTCCAAAGATGTATCGCGTGGTTTTAATGAATGATGACTACACTCCAATGGAGTTTGTCGTCATGATCATTCAAGAATATTTTCATCATAATCAGGAAAGTGCTACAAGAATCATGTTGCAAGTTCATCTTGAAGGCAAAGGTGTTTGTGGTGTATATACTAAAGATGTCGCAACAACAAAAGTTCATCAAGTAGTAGATCGAGCCCGTGAGT
>JALRCP010000093.1 GCA_023257325.1 Polynucleobacter sp.
CTGGGTAAATTAGGTTACCTACAAGCAGTGCATCACACTTCAAAAATTTCGTTCACTGACTTGCAACACGTTGAGCGTCAGAAAGATCTGATTTACAACAACACCAAGCATTTTGTTGAAGGCAAGCCCGCTAATAATGTGTTGTTAACTGGCGCCAGAGGCACAGGTAAATCCTCATTGATTAAAGCTTGCCTCAATGAATTTTCTACCAAAGGTTTACGCTTGGTTGAGGTGGATAAAGAACATCTCACCGATTTAGGTGATTTGACAGATCTTTTGGCAGCAAGACCTGAACGCTTCATTATTTTTTGCGATGACTTGTCCTTTGAGGATGGTGAGTCGGGATATAAATCCCTGAAATCTGCTTTAGATGGCTCAATTGCAGCACAAGTGGATAACATTTTGATTTATGCCACATCCAATCGTCGTCACCTTTTACCAGAGTACATGAGCGATAACGAATCGTATCGACACACTCCAGATGGCGAGATTCATCCGGGTGAAGTGGTTGAGGAAAAAATTTCTCTATCTGAGCGTTTTGGTTTGTGGATTTCTTTTTATCCACCTAAACAAGATGAATATTTAGATATGGTGGCGCATTGGTTACAACACTTTGGTCTTTCATCAGAAAAGATTGAAGTCGCTAAGCCAGAAGCCTTAATTTG
The DNA here is from genome assembly GCA_023257325.1 of Polynucleobacter sp. GTDB lineage: Bacteria > Pseudomonadota > Gammaproteobacteria > Burkholderiales > Burkholderiaceae > Polynucleobacter. The sequence goes on from JALRCP010000093.1 coordinate 666, forward strand.
GGCCTTAGAAAGAGGGTCTCGTTCAGGGCGGGTGGCTTGGCAGTTTGCACGTCATTGGGCTGGTCAGCAGGACTGATGACAGCTAACTCTAATTCTGAGCATGCATTGAACTCCTCTCAAGCTAAGCCACGATCAGTCGTTGAAGTGGCCGTGGGTGTATTAATCAACTCTGAAGGGGCGGTATTGTTGGGTCAGCGACCCGAAGGCAAACCCTACGCAGGCTATTGGGAGTTCCCTGGTGGAAAGATTGAATCGGGTGAAACACTCTTTGAAGCGTTAAAGCGTGAGTTATTAGAAGAGATAGATGTGGTCATTGATGATGCTGAGGAAATCATGGTCATCGAACATGATTACCCTCATGCTTATGTGCGTTTACACATCTGTGTGGTGAAGTCATGGCGGGGTCAACCAAGAGGTTTAGAGAATCAATCTTTGGGTTGGCTGAGTTGCGATGCAATCGGTCAGATTGAGGCAACTGAATTCAATCCAATTCTGCCGGCCACAGTACCAATTCTTGAAAAACTCAAGAATCTTTAATTAATTTTTTAGTATTAGAAGTTACAGAGAGATAGCTGAAAAGCAACATCTTCAGCCAAAGCACGAGGTTTGGTTTCGCCGTCACACACCATGAAGCGAGTCCATAACATGTATTTATTGGCACTGATTTCTGGAATCAATTGAGAGTTTTCAACGCCCACTCGCATCAATTGATAAGTTTTGCCAGACAACATTTGTTGATAGGCGCCATTGGTTGCGAGCGTGGCAGCTGGCTTGCCAGAGCTACGCAATAACTTTAAAAATAATTGCGAGGCTTCTTTCCAAGAGAGCAAAGGACCTACAAATTTTTTCAAGTTGGCGCGACGCACCGAGGCATCCGTAAATTGCCAAGCATAGTAAGCGGGTAAATCAACTGGACTGGTGCCACCTGGAATGCTCAAACGAGAACGAATCAAATTGAGCCATTCACTTTCTAAAATTTGAGCATTCGTTTTTCCAGTTTGATTAATTTGACCCCAAATCACATCCATCTCATTCAATGTGGCTTGAAGAGCATCTTGATCAATGTTGCTAGATTTTTTAAGTGCCATCAAACTGGCTTTTTGACGATCCAACTCTTTCATCAAGCTAGACTTTAAATCGGCACGAGCTGTGATTTCACCCAAATCAAACAAAATTGATATGGCTTGATGCTGATCGCGCGCATCATCTTTTTCTACGAAATACTCAAAACGGTCAAACAGATACTCCAGTCTCAAAAGACTGCGTACCAGTTCATTGAAGGGGTATTCGTAAATAATCACAGTCTCATATTCTAGACTGAAATTATGGAATTTTTCGCAAAAAAAGATGCTTTTTAAATACTTTTATGCCTTAAAAGTATTTGATGGAGTCGTTGCGCCTCGACTTTCAATTCATCAAGACCGGCATTGTTTTCAATCACGTAATCTGCCATGGCCACGCGAGTGTGCCGAGGGGCTTGGCTGGCAATGATCTTTTTAACCATCTCAACGCTCAGGCCATTTCTCTTCTGAACCCTTGAGATTTGTTGGTCGCTGGGGCAGTCCACCACCACCACACAGTCCAAAGAATAGGGGGACTCTTGTAGCCAGGCGCTAGATTCAGCGAGTAGAGGGATCATGAACACCAAATAAGCTGGATTTTTATTAGCCAGAAGGCTAGCTTGACGCTGAGCTTCTTCGTAAATCAATGGGTGAGTAATACTCTCAAGCGTTTGTTTGGCTTTGGGATCATTAAAGACCAGTTCTCGCATTGCTGTTCGATTGAGAGAGCCATCTGCCATAGAAAATGAAGAGCCAAACGCTGCCAAGATGGCTGGCATGGCCAGACCATGGGGTGCAGTTAATTGATGAGCAATGAGGTCGGTATCAATTATTGCGGCGCCACAATTTTCTAATTCTTGAGCCACCGCACTTTTGCCGCTGCCAATGCCCCCAGTTAAACCCACCCTTAAAACATGAGGGCGTTTTAAGCTTTTGCTTGGGGTAGGAGTTCTTAAATCTGCCATAACAAAACAATGATGCCACCAAAAGCAATGAATGGCCCAAAAGGGAAAGCATGTGAAGTATCTTTTTGGTGAAACTTCAACCAAAGAAAGCCTCCAACCAATCCGGAAATGGAGGCAATGATCAAAATATAGGGCAAATTCACCCAACCCAAGCAGGTCCCTAAACCTGCCAATAATTTGGCGTCCCCAAGACCAATGCCATGTTGACCTTTGATGGTTAAGTAAAGACGGTTAAGAAGATAAAGACTTAAAAAGCCACCTAGACCACCTAGAACTGAAGATTCAATGCTGGCCCATTGCAGTCCCAAGAAGCCATTAGCCAGCAATCCAAAAATCACCAAGCTAATAGTTAGCCCATCGGGCAAGATAAAGGTCTTGAAGTCAATCCAAGAAGCAATCACTAAAACACTGATCACAAAAACAAGGGCAATGATTTCAATCAAAGAATTTGGCCCATTTCAAAAATAGGTAAATACAAGGCAATCACAATGCAAGCAATGATAAGTCCCATGATGAGCATGAGACAAGGTTCTAGGCTTTGTGTCAGTTGATCGACCAATTGATTCAAGTGCTCTTCTTCTTGCTTTGCAATCGTATGGAGCATTTGCGATAAATCTCCGGAGGTTTCACCTACGTGAATGAGTTGCCAGTGTTTCTCTTCAAATAACAATTTTGAGTAACGCGCACTTTGAATCGACTCTGCCAAAGTCCAGCCTTGAGAGAGTGACGCATTAATTTGACGAGAGACCTCAAAACTTAACCAGTCATTTGAATAAAGAGCCGTTTGTTTTAAAGCCTCTAAGAGGGGGATTCCTCTGGAGCTTAACAAAGCAATATTTCGGCTCCACTGAATCAGTAAAGAAGCTTTTCTAATTTTTCCAAAGATGGGGACGAGAACCAGGCACTGATCCACCCATTGTTGAGTAGCGGTGTGATGAGACCAAATCTGCAGAAAGCTAAACCATAAAATAGTCAGGATTAACAAAATCACCCATCCGTTCTCTTGAATCCAGTGAGATGAGTCAATCAATATCAAGGTAGGCCACGGTAAGCTGGCTTGAAAATTGGCAAACATGTGTTCAAAGCTTGGAATCACCCACTGAAACATGGCCCATAAAACCAATAGCGAAACAGTCAAGACAATCATTGGATAACGTAGGGCCTGATTTATTTTTTGTTGCAAGCGAATCCTCTTTTCTAGGAAAAGAGTGACTTGTTTGAAACTCTCGGGCAACTCACCCGTGGCTTCACCTGCTTGAATGAGGCCTAGACAAAATGGATGAAATCCCATTTTTTCTAATCCCAAAGACAACTTCTCACCCTGGCTCAAAAGAATTTTTAATTGAGGTAAATGCAACATTTCAAGCGCATCTAGCAATGGAAGGCCTGCCTCCAATAGAGAGGACAATTGTTGACTTAAATGAAGTTGTTGAAGTTCTTTCATGCAAGCTGCCTTTTGACTTCTTCAAAGCTGGTCAGGTTTTTTGCCACTAAGAGTTGACCACTTTGAAGTAAGGTTAAAACACCACTCGTTTGTGCTTCTGCTTTGATTGCCGCAATAGAGCTTCCTTGTT
>JALRCP010000166.1 GCA_023257325.1 Polynucleobacter sp.
TTTTGAAGAGCGGGGGCCAAGATACGAGCCACTTGATCAACAGATCCGCCTGGCGGAAATACTGCAATCAATTTAACAACTTTTTGAGTGGGCCAATCGTTGCTTTGAGCTTGGGCCACGCCCGTGATGAGAAGAGCCGACATCAATGCGGCCAATAGCTTGTTCATTTTGTCTCCTTAATTAGATGTGTCCGGCTTTTTTAGCTCTGTGACCCCATAAATATCCCACACTCCTATAATGATTGCAATTGAAAACTCTTGGAAACACCCCCATGCGCAAGAAAATTGTGGTCCTAGATGATTACGAGAAGTCCTACGAGAAACTGTCTGATTGGACCCAGATTCAAAAACAGGCTGATGTTCATTTTTTTCATGAAAAATTAACGGGGGCTCCCCTCCTCAATCAGATTAAAGATGCGCATGCTTTGGTTCTGATGCGCGACAGAACCCCTCTTACTGCTGATCTGATTGAGCAATTGACCCATTTGGAATACGTGATCTTTACGGGTACTCGCAATTTGGCCTTGGACGCCAATCTCCTCAAGCAAAAAGGCATTCCGATCAGCCACACCGAATGGGGTCCCTCTAAGGACAGCACGGCTGAATTAACTTGGGCGCTCATTTTAGGTTTACACAAACGCTTGCTTGAGCAAGCTGCATTGGTTCAAGGGCCTTGGCGCAATCAACACTCTTTGCTACCTCTATTGAAGGGACAAACTTTGGGCTTGGTGGGCATGGGGGAAATCGGCAGTCGCGTGGCCAAAGTGGCTTTGGCTTTTGGCATGAAGGTGGTGACTTGGAGTCCTAACATGACTCCCGAGAGAGCTGCTGCTGTGGGGGCTGAATCAGTCAGCCTAGATCGTCTCATGCAAACCTCGGACATGGTGTCCTTGCACATCGTTGCCAGTCCTACGACGAAGGGCATCATCAACGCTGAAAAATTAGCGCTCATGAAAAAAGATGCTTTGCTAATTAATACCTCACGTTCAACACTGGTCGATACCAACGCATTGGTTCAGGCTTTACAAGAACAACGGATTGGTGGCGCTGCTTTGGATGTTTTTGATATGGAGCCTTTGCCCACCAACCATCCATTACTCCTCACTCCCAATACACTGCTCACCCCTCATCTAGGGTTTGTGGCCAAGCCCGTGTTTGAATCTTTCACAACAGGCGTGGTGGAGTGTTTAGAAGCTTGGTTAAATGGTCAAAGCATCGTCCGTCCTCTGCCTTGATTGCGGCAATCCACGTGGAGCACTCAGTCGTGAGTGTCCTTTTTGTGGATCAGTGGAAACTCCCCCCTTGCCTAAAAAAGCCGGAGGCGTATTTACTTTAAATCTTGAAGAAAATTTGCCCAAGGTGGATGAAGCCTTGCAACTTTTTGATGAGGCGCTCGAGGAACTCTCTTTGACAGCCGTCAAAGTGATTAAAGTCATCCATGGCTATGGGTCGGGTGGCCGAGGCGGAAGAATCAAAGAATCGATTCGCCAAGAATTGATTTATCAGCGTCGCTCGGATTGGATCGCTGATTACTATGCGGGAGAAGATTTGGGTCCAGGCAAAGAGTCCTATCAAGAACTGTGCAGAAAATATCCGACCGTCAAAACTTTGCTTAGCAAAGACATGCTGGGTAATCCTGGCATCACCCTCATCATCTTAAAAAAATGAGTCGTCAAACTTGCCCACGTTGTTCCCAAACATTTGAATGTGGCGCTGATCAACCCGATCAAACGTGTTGGTGCATGCAATTACCCGTCTTAAAGCAAAGTGATGAGCAACAGTCTTTGGACTGTTGGTGCCCCCACTGTTTGCGCGAAGAACTGGCAAAAAACAAGGATTAGTCAGAACGGGAACAAACCCATTCACGACGCTGCCACTCACCGGGTTTTTCAGCAAAAACCATCCAAATGATCAAACCGCTCATCACCGACCAAATTGGGTTAGAAATCAATGATTTCATGGTGTAACTCCTTTAAAAGCCAATTTATACAAGGGTGCAACCCCATTACTGTATAAATATACAGTATTTTAAAAAAATGTCAAGAATTGGCTAAAAATAGTCAAA
>JALRCP010000168.1 GCA_023257325.1 Polynucleobacter sp.
AGATTTGCGGGCAATTGAGCATGTGCAACGCCTGACTGAAATGGGGATTGACTCATTCAAGATTGAAGGTCGCACTAAATCACCTTACTATGTCGCTCGCACGGCGCAAGCATACCGTTCAGCGATTGATGATGCAGTAGCGGGTCGCCCATTTAATCCAGTATTGATGGGACACCTAGAAGGTTTGGCTAACCGCGGCTACACCGATGGTTTTTATGTCCGTCATCCGGATAAAGATCACCAAAACTACTTACGTGGTTTCTCTTTATCGGGTCGCAGCTTGTACGTCGGCAATGTCGTTGATGTGGATCACGAAAAACAATGGGTCAAGATTGACGTAAAGAATCGTTTTGCAGTGGGCGATAAATTAGAAATCATTCAACCCCATGGCAATACCGATTTTGTGATTGAAGAGATCTTCAGCCAAAAAGGTGAGCCCATGCGCGTGGTTCCGGGTGCAGGTTACACAGTTTGGGCCAAGCTTCCGATGACCTCAAATGGTGCATTCTTGGCGCGCTATGTAGAGCAAGAAAACGCTTCCAAGCTTGAACAAATTCCAATCATGGAAGCTTAACTGGCTTGGCTCAATGCCGATGACCGATTAAGAAATGCACAATAAGGGACTTGAGATGAGTCCCTTATTTTTTATGTGTATGATGCCATCATGACAACAGTTTCTCTGAAACATATCACTCAGTATCGCTACAGCCAAGAGGTGACCTTAAGCCCTCAACTGATCAAACTCAGACCTGCTCCTCATTGCAGAACTGTGATTAGCACTTATCAATTAAGCATTCAGCCATCGTCATACTTTATTAATTGGCAACAGGACCCTTTTTCTAATCACACAGCGCGTTTGGTGTTCACTGAAAAAACCAACTTCTTTGAAATTCAGGTGGACTTAAAAGCTGAATTAGAACCCATCAATCCCTTTGATTTCTTTTTAGAACCCTCAGCTGAACATCACCCATTTACTTACGATACCAACCTTCAATCAGGCCTTGCCCCCTATCTTGAAAAAGAGTCCTGCGGGCCATTAATGCAAGCTTTTGTTGAAAAGATTCCGCAAGAAAAGCGGCGCACGATTGAATTTATTGTGTACCTCAATCAATTGGTCTTTAATAAAGTTCGCTATCTGATTCGTCATGAACCTGGCGTCCAAAGTACAGAAGAAACCTTGCACTTGAGTTCAGGTTCATGCCGTGACTCCAGTTGGCTATTGGTGCAACTCTGTCGCCAAATGGGCATCGCCGCTCGCTTTGTCTCTGGTTATCTGATTGAGGCTTTACCTGACTGGCATAACCTCAATAGCCCTCATGAAACTCAAGAAAACGTGGCTGAGCTCCATGCATGGTGTGAGGTATTTATTCCAGGAGCGGGTTGGATTGGCATTGACCCCACATCCGGCTTATTTGCCACAGAAGGACACATACCTTTAGCCGCAGCACCTGATCCAAGTAATGCCATGCCCATTTATGGCGAGCTTGATCTGTGCGAGGTCAAAATGACCCACCAAATCACTACGGCTCTTGTCAAAGCTTAAAAAGCTTAAGCTTGATTGAATCAAGACTTGTGAGCCAAAGTGAAATGCTCTACAGTCGGCGGGTTTAGGAAGAACGGACCCACATGCCCTCTCCAACGTGGGAATGCTTCAGACTCCCTAAAGTCAACGGTGTGATTTTCTAAAGTATCCCAATAGATCATCAAAATATAGCGTCCTGGCTTTTCAACCCCAGCATTTAATTTGTAGCCACGAAAGCCTTTTGCAGGAGCAATTGCGTCGGCAATACCGGTAGCTACCGCTTTTTCAAAGTCAGCCTTTTTTGCAGGGTCAATGTTGATGTCAACGATTTCTAAAATCACGATGTCTTTCCTTATGGTTTTAATTTTTACTGAGTTTTTAAAGTGGCTTAATGCCAATCAAATGTACTGACCTATTTTAGCCATTGATAGGTGGCCATGCCCAAGATGGTTAAGGCCAAAGAGCCTAATAGATGAAGTGCCATACCTCCAAAAGCTCTCAAATAAGAACCCGCTTGCAAAATGGCCACCATTTCTGCGCTAAAAGTTGAGAAAGTTGTAAGGCCTCCCAAAAATCCAGTAATCACAAACAATCTCCACTCAGCCGACCAATTGGCATTGACTTCAAAAAGAGCGATAGCAAATCCCACTAAGTAAGCCCCTGATAAATTAGCCAATAAAGTACCCAAGGGGATCGTGGCCCACAATGAATTAGCACCCAGGGCAAGCACCCAGCGCAATAAAGCACCTAAAGCAGCTCCGACACTAATGGCAATGACAGATGGCAACATGGTTTTTAAATCATCAACCCTAAAATTGAGCTTCATGAATAGATAAGGTGAATCTTACCTTGATTGAGGAGTGGTCACCCTATATTCAAAATGGTCAAGGATTTGGATTATGCTTAGGGCATGAAGAAAAATATTTGTGTGTTCTGCGGCTCACGGGATGGAGACAACCTAGACATCATCGCAAGAACAGCGGACATGGGTCGAAAAATTGCTCAGGCAGACTTCGGACTGGTTTTTGGTGGCGGTCGTTTGGGTCTCATGGGTACCATTGCAAAAGCTGCCATTGAAGGCAAAGGCAGTGTTATTGGCATCATCCCAACGGGTTTGACGGCTCGCGAACCGGTTCAACAAGAGTTAACTGAGCTGTTTGTGGTTAATGACATTATTGAACGCAAACGCCTAATGATTGAAAAATCGGATGCATTCTTGGTATTACCCGGTGGATTAGGAACTTTAGACGAATTATTTGAGGTTTGGACAGGTCTGCAAGTCGGCAGCCATTCCAAACCCATCATCATTGCTAACTGGGGTGGTTACTACGATGAACTTTTGACATTTCTCCACAAAGCAGATGATCATGGTTTTTTAAATGGCGATCATCTTAAAGGGGCGGAAGTAATCAATGAAGTAGATGACATCATTACTGCCCTAAAAAATTCTTTCAAGAAATAACGAGATCTCATGCACATTCAATTTTTTGGCGCCGCAGGTGAAGTGACTGGTTCTCGCCATTGCATTCGAGGTGAAATCTCGGGCAAGCCCTTTTCTTTCATGATTGATTACGGCATGTTTCAAGGGGGTAAAGATGCCGATGAGAAGAACTTAGCAGATTTACCTTTTCATCCAGCCGATTTAGACTTTGTGATTTTGACCCATGCTCACATTGATCACAGCGGTCTCTTGCCTCGCCTGTATGCTCAAGGCTTCAAAGGTACGATTTATTGCACCCACGCCACCTTGGCTCTACTAAAAATTTTATTATTAGATAGCGCTCATATTCAGGAAAATGATTTTGAACGCGCCGAACGCAAACAAAAATTGGGTAAATGGCGTGGCGAACTTCCCACTGTCTTGTATACCGTCAAGCAAGCCACAGAATGTTTAACACTTTTAAAGTCATATGACTATGGTCAAGTCTTTGAACCCATACCAGGCATCCAGGCTCACTTTAGGAATGCCGGACATATTCTAGGTTCTGGCATTGCTGTGATTGATGTACAAGACTCTGATGCATCAGAGTCTAAGCGCATCGTTTCCTCGGGCGATATCGGAATGTTTGATCGCCCCTTGATGCCAGACCCTGACTTGATTGAATCAGCGGATATCTTGTTGATTGAATCAACTTATGGTGATCGCTTACATCGCACCTTAAAAGCCACTGAAGATGAATTGGTCGAAGTCATCAATGAGACCATGAAGCATGGTGGCAATATTGTGATGCCTGCATTTGCAGTCGGTCGCACTCAAGAAATTCTATTAATCCTCCTAGGCTTAGTTCGATCAGGTCGCCTACCCCATTTAAATGTGTGGGTTGATTCCCCAATGGCCACAGCGGCAACCCATTTGACTGAGAAATTTCTAGATGATTTGGATGAACAAGCTCAAGACACTCTCACATGGTTCAAAAAGCACCCCCATGCCATTGAATTAAAGTTTGTGGCCGATGTTGAAGAATCTAAAGCCCTCAATCGCATCAAGGGAGGTGCCATCATTATTTCAGCAAGTGGCATGTGTGAAGCTGGTCGAATCGTGCATCACTTGCGCTGGAATTTACCCCATAGTCAGAATGCCATCATCATTACTGGATTTCAGGCGATGGGTACCTTAGGGCGACGCATTGTAGACAAAGCCTCTGCAGTGAAAGTTATGGGCAAAGAAGTGGCTGTTAGAGCATCGGTTCATACCATTGGAGGTTTATCAGCTCATGCGGATCAAGCCGGTTTAGTGCATTGGTTAAAAGGCTTTAAAAAATCTCCTGCTAAAGTTTTTGTGGTTCATGGTGAATCCCATGCCAGCGAAAATTTTGCTGAAGTGATTCGCCAAGAATTGGGGTGGCATCACGTAGTAATTCCTCAAAGGGGTGATTTATTTCCCTGCTGAAGTTTGTGCTTTGATGGCGTGCGCACAAGCAAAACCACTGGCCCAAGCCCACTGGAAGTTATGACCCCCTAAGTGTCC
>JALRCP010000007.1 GCA_023257325.1 Polynucleobacter sp.
GGAGTTCAAGCAGTGACTTATTGGCACTACCTGGCCAAACCACATGCAATCTTACTGAGCTTTTCAAGTCAAAGACTCACTCAGGGCAGTTTGATGAAGGAACTGGAGGAAGTATTACTTGCGTGTCATTTGCCGATTGGATTCATCTATATCGGAATTGAAGATCGACCACCCTTAACTGAAATGGCTATTTTTGATCAGGCTCTCAAACAACTAAAACGAATGGGCATCCTACTTCACTTATTAAATTTTGAAGGCAACAAAATTGACTGTGAATTACTTGCAAGGCATCAATTTACCCATATTCACCTCAAACCAGATCTGATAAGACAAGCCATACCCGGAAGTCCATGTGAAAAAAAGTTAATCGCCCTTAAAACCCTAATTAACCAACATGAAGCAATTTGTGTGGCTGGCCCTATCCGGTTAATGCATGACAAACAGGTTGCTGAGAGGCATTTGATTGAATGCTACTTTGGACCTCACATCATGCCAGCCATGACATTCAATCAAATCATGAAAGTAGGTAAAAGTAAACATCACCAATCTGCTATCAAACAACTCATTGAACAGGAAGTTAAGCAACGATGAGGAAAAAAGTTCTTTTGGTGGATGATCACCCAGCCATGATTTGGGCACTCAAAAATATGTTGAGTCAATTGGTGCATTTTGAAATTATGGGAGAGGCCACAGATGGAGAAACTTGTCTTGAAATGGCAAGACACGAAACACCCGATCTGGTCATCTTAGACATTGATATGCCTAAAGCTGATGGCTTTGATGTCATTCGACGACTCAAACTGATTTGTCCAGAAACAAGAATTTTGGTGATTTCAACATTAGAGCCAAAAATTTATGGCAACCGAGTCAGAAGTATTGGTGGTCACGGCTTTATCAATAAAACAGCAAACTCAGACATTATTTTGGCTGCTTGCCTGGCAGTTGCACAAGGCTATACTTTTTTTCATATACAAAACTTTAATCGGGCTTCAAGTGCAGCCGAGGAAGTGATTGCATCTTTCTCCCCCAGAGAATTTCAAGTCATGAAGTATTTAGCAGATGGTCATGCCAATACTGCTATTTCAGAGTTTTTACACATCAGCAATAAAACAGTCTCCACTTACAAACATCGTGTCTATAAAAAAATTGGGGTCAACAACATTGCAGATTTGATTGCATTTTGTAGAGCTAACCAAATAGTTGACGTTTAAATTGAATCTTCTAATTTATATTGCACTTGCAATGACAAGCTTGACCTGCGCTTTTTTGCTTTATAGAAATAAGCAGTGGGCCAACGCAGCCAAGCAAAATGAATTAATAGCAAAAGGATTTCAAGAATCTAAGAAAAAAGTCTTATCGACAATTAGTCATGAGATTAGAACCCCTATGAGTGCCATCTTAGGTATCCAGGAAAAAATTCTCAGAAATACTCAATTAGAACAAGCTGAGAAAGAAATTTTAGAGGGGGCGCATGCATCGGCAGAAGGAATGCTTGACGTACTGAACCAAATGCTGGACCTATCAAAAATAGGGGCAGGAAAATTTTTCCTAAAAGAGGAGGCTTGCCACCTCCAAAACTTAGTCAAACATATTTGCAAAACAGTCAGTGCTTTGGCTGAAAAAAATCAAACCACGCTGATTTGCTATACATGTCCAGACATTGCAGAAAGTCTATTATTAGATAGCACGCGATTGAGTCAAGTACTCCACAATTTAATCAATAATGCAATCAAATTTAGCTCGGGCGGCAAAGTATCCGTCACAGTCAGAGTGCTTGCCAATGATTTTTTTGCGCAACTGATCCATTTTGAGATCGCCGACAATGGTCGAGGATTTCCTCAAAATCAATTGCAGCGATTACTAGAACCTTTTGAGCAATTAGATTGCCTCATGATTGAAAATGAACGCCTGAGTTCAGGATTGGGGTTAACCATCTCTGAACAATTGGTTCGCTTAATGGGAGGTCATTTAGAGATTGAATCCGCAGAAAATTTAGGCACCACAGCTCAGTTCATGCTTAGCCTCAAAAGATCAATTCGAGATCCAAAGTATCAAGAATCTTTCACCAAGACCGAACCAAAATCTCAATGGGTTGAAGAAAATAAAACAGTATTGATTGTGGATGACCATATCCCTAGCTGCATGATTACTGAATCTCAATTTAAAGAAATGGGATTTTGCGCTCATGTCAGTCACTCAGCTCATGATGCATTCAATCTAATGAAAGATGTGAACTTTGATTTATTGATCACTGATTTATGCATGCCCGAAATGAATGGTCAAGAGCTAGCAATTGCTGCCAAAAAAATATCTAAAAAAGAGATAAACATCTATGGCATCACAGCTGATGTTGACGGCCCCAAAATATTACTCAATCCAGACACGCCATTTGATTCCATCTTAATTAAACCTGCCTCCTTAAAAGATTGGCGCAGAGAGCTAAATTTAGAAAGAAATTACCTAAATACATTCAAAAACATAGACTCTGGTCAAAATGACATGATGTTGACGATTGCAAAAGAAGTTCTAAATTACCAAGAGAAAGCGTTTTCTGAATTAATGGACGTACTACACACCCAGAAATCATTTTTAAGCGAGAAAGCCTATAAAACCATGGCTCATAAACTTTCGGGAGGGGCAAAGATTTCTAATGACTCTAACTTGGCGACGCTTTGCGATCAGTTTGAAAAGAATCCACCCCATTACATGCGCCCACTTTTTGCGAACTTATGTATCGCTTTAATTCGATCCAACAGAATTCTAAGAAAAATTATCCATCCGAACTAATACGGATGTATTCATTCTTGATCTTTGGCTATATTATTTAGCCATGTCGATTTCATCATTTTCAATGTTTACGGTTGGTTTTTTATTGGTCCTAGCATCCAATACTTGGGCTTCCACAAATTTACCGCCTCATATTGAAAGTATCATCAAGAAAAGTAATATCCCCAAAGAAGCTATCTCTATTTCTGTTGATAGAGTCACAAAACAAACAGGCGCCCAGAGTTTTAATTTTCATGAGGTGATTCATTGGCAAGAAAATCAATCCATGAATCCTGCTTCAACCATGAAGCTTCTAACCAGCTTGGCTGCTATGGAAGTTCTTGGGCCTCAATATCGCTGGAAAACTGATCTATTTACCAACGGCAAGATTCAAAACGGCACCTTACAAGGAGATTTATTAATTCGGGGTAGCGGTGACCCCAAATTAATTCCCGAAGAAATTAATAAGATGCTAGCCAACCTCAAGTCCAGCGGCGTTAAAAAAATCACGGGGGATTTGATTCTAGATCGAAGCGCCTACGACTCGTCGGTTAAAGAAACCTCTTTCTCAGATGGCGAACCCTCTCGCGCCTACAACGTAGCTCCAGATGCATTGTTATTTGCATTTAATAGCTTCAGTTTTCAGTTTTTTCCAAACATCGACAATCAACTGGTCGTGATCAAACAAACACCCCGCATTGCCAATTTAAAAGTGGATAACAATCTCAGCCTGGTTGATGCACCTTGCACCAACTGGAGAGAAAATATTTCAATGGCCATTCAGATGCAAAAAAATGCTACTTGGCTAGCTAGCTTTCAAGGTGAATACCCCAGCAGTTGTGGTTCGGCTACATGGAATGTAGTTGCCAGTGATAGCGATCAATTTTTCCTGCAAAGCCTCATTGCAGCATGGGAAGACATGGGTGGCACTTGGGGTAAAAAGCCAACAATCAAAAGCGGTCAGCTGTCTGATTTATTTAGACCCGTTGTGACTCATTTTGGAGTTCCTCTTTATGAATCGGTCCGCGACATCAATAAACTCTCTAATAATGTCATGGCTAGGCAGGTTTTATTAACGATTGGTCTTGAGAAAGTTCAAGGCCCTAGCAACACGACCAATGGCACAAAAGTCGTTAAGTCATGGCTTAAAAAACATCAACTAGACATGCCTGAGTTGGTCATTGAAAATGGCTCTGGACTATCTCGCATTGAACGCATTAGCTCTAAGCATTTAAATCAAGTATTACTACTAGGCCTTAATTCTTCTGCTAGCGATTATTTTGCTGAATCACTACCTATTGCGGGCGTAGATGGAACTATGAAACATCGCTTGATTGATAAATTTAGAAAATACATCCCCAAAAAGAGTGATGTGCAACAGTTAGAAAAAAATACCGAAGGATTTCCTAACGCCATTCGCAAGTATGGAGCCTACATCAAGACTGGCTCATTAATGGATGTCAGAAGTATTTCAGGATATGTGGTCAGTAAAACTGGCCAAGTGTATGCAATTACCTCAATGATCAATCATAAAAACTCAGGCTCTGGTAGAGCCATTCATGACGCTCTGATGACATGGCTATTGGACGATGGCCCAAGCTTAAATGCCAGACCCCACTGAGGCTCTTCCCAATCGATCTCTAACTGCATCCCAACTTGAATCATTGGGCAAAGACTCAAAAAGTATTAAATCTACAGACAGCTTGTCGAGCTTGCGCAATAGCGCATACAACTCTTTAGCCAGTTTAGTTGGGTTATTGGGAATCAAAAATTCTTCAACAATTTTCTGCTGAACCGCTGGATTGATTGTCTCCCCAGAGAAATGAACCCAAGCAATTTTTGAGAAATTTTTTAAATCCAATTGAAAACCTTGGCTCGACTGATTCAATCCATGGGATGGATATAAAAGCATCTTTGTTCTTGGAGCGTAATGGGCACTTAAGCTACCTGAAACTCTCGGTTGATCAGAACTACTTTGAGCGAAACTGAGGTGTCTTTGAGAATTGATTTGTGAAAGTGCTGCATGAATCTGATCTCGAGAAATCGCACCCAAACGCAGCACAACAGCACCTTCACTGTCTAAGCGGGTTAAATCAACAATAGTTGACTCAATTCCAACTGCACATGGGCCTCCATCCAAAATCAATAAATCTGAATCCGGAAACTCATCTTTGACATGCTCGGCAGTTGTTGGCGAGATCCTTCCAAAGCGATTCGCCGATGGAGCAGCCAAGCCACCTCCAAATTCATTTAATAAGTGTTGAGCCAAAGGATGACTAGGGCACCTGATACCTACTGTTTCTTGACCCCCGGTGACTTCGTTTAAAACATTTTTTGCTTTGGGCAAAATCATAGTCAAAGGACCTGGCCAAAATTTTTCTGCCAACACCAAAGCTTCAGGGGAGACATCTCTAGACCATTGCCCCAATACCGCTCCCCAATTTGACTCACTGCCTGAGCTTGGGTTCGGCATTGCCACATGCACAATCAAAGGATGGCCACTGGGCCGTCCTTTTGTGGCAAAAATTTTCTTAACTGCCTCAGAATTATTTGCGTCCGCCGCCAATCCATAGACAGTCTCAGTCGGTATAGCGACTAGATGACCTGCTTTTAATTGAAGAACAGCTTGGCGAATTTGATCATTCATGATCAACGTGCAATGTTGAGAACCTGAATAGATTTTTCACAAGCCATTTGAACTTCGTCAGACTGCCCCACGAAATTAATATGGCCCATCTTGCGACCTTTGCGAGGCTCAGATTTGCCATACAAATGAAGTTTTGCAGGTGTTAGTTTTAAAACTTCTTGCCAGGCTGGCTCAGATACTTGGCCATTCACAAACCATTCATCACCTAGCAGATTCAGCATGATGCTAGGCTTGACTAGTTCAGTGCTTCCTAACGGTAATCTAGCCATGGCTCGAACTTGTTGTTCAAATTGACTGGTAATACAAGCATTTTGTGTGTAATGCCCAGAGTTATGAGGACGTGGCGCAATCTCATTGGCGACAATTTCACCCCCGTCCAACACAAAAAACTCTACACATAAAACACCCACGTAATTAAGGCGCCGAATGATTTCTTTGGCAGCTCCAATAATTTTTTCTTCTTGCGTAGCACTCAAAGAAGGTGCTGGCACAGTCGTGGTGTGCAAGATGCCATTTTTATGAACATTCTGAGCCACCGGATAAGCCAGCACTTCATCATCATGACCACGTGCTACCAATGCAGAAACCTCAAATGCTAAATTCATTCTTTTTTCAAGAACACATACAACCTGCCCAAAACCATTCCAAGCTTGACTCAACTCGTGGGGATGATGCACAGTGACCTGCCCTTTACCGTCATAACCCATTCGAGCAGTCTTTAAAATTCCAGGGAAGAGGCTTTCTGGAACTTTATTTAAATCAGAAACGCTTTCAATCACACAATAAGGCGCTGGCCCAATTCCCGCCTCTTTCTGCCAAGTTTTAAGAAACTCTTTTTCAGCCACACGATTCTGAGCAATCGAAACGCCTGAACTTGTTGGTGCCACATACACGCCCAAAGCCTCTAAATCATCTAAAGTTTTGGCTGGAACGTTTTCGAACTCAGTACTGACTGATTGGCAAATGGCGGCCATTTTTTTTAGAGCCACTAAATCATCGTAATTTGCCTGAATATGTTGATCGGCCACTTGCCCTGTTGGACTACTGGGATCAGGGTCTAATACACAAACTTTGAAACCCATGGCCTGAGCTGCATGCGTGAACATACGACCCAATTGCCCTCCTCCAAGAATGCCTAAATAAGACCCAGGCAAAACAGGCTTTAATAACTTAGACATTGATTAGGAGTGCCCCGGTAAATTCATGGCACGTGCTTTTTCTGTTTGTGCTGATCTAAACGCTTCTAATTTTTTAGCCAAACTTGGGTCATTCACCGCCAAGTTTGCGATGGCGTGCAATGCAGCGTTAGCAGCACCCGCTTCACCAATGGCAAATGTTGCCACTGGAATACCTTTAGGCATTTGCACGATGGAAAGCAATGAATCTTCACCACGTAAATATTTAGAGGCAACTGGAACTCCAAAAATTGGGACAATTGTTTTTGATGCCAACATCCCAGGTAAATGAGCAGCGCCACCAGCACCAGCGATAATCGCCTTAATACCCCGTTCAAGGGCCGTTTGAGCATAGGCAAACATATCATCTGGCATGCGATGAGCAGACACTACTTTTGCTTCATAAGCCACACCAAACTCTTCTAGAATTTGAGCTGCATTTTGCATGGTCTCCCAATCAGAGTTTGACCCCATAAGAATTCCGATGACTGGCTTTTGGCTCATAAGTTTTCCTTTAAGTGTTCAATGCAACATTAAGAAGTCAGTGTTTCAAGCGCTTCACGATACTTAGCGGCTGTTTTTTCAATCACATCTTGTGGCAACTGTGGTGCAGGCGCTTTCTTATTCCAAGCCTGGCCATTCAAACGGAATGACTCCAACCAATCACGTACAAATTGTTTATCAAATGAAGGTGGGTTAGAACCCACTTGATAAGAATTTGCTGGCCAAAAACGTGATGAGTCAGCTGTTAATACCTCATCCATCAATACCAATTGATTATTTTCATCTAAGCCAAATTCAAATTTGGTATCCGCAATGATGATGCCTTTACTCGCCGCAAAAACAGAAGCCTCGTTATACAAACGAATACTGACTTGCTTAATTTGATTAGCCAAATCTACGCCAATTCTTTTTTCTACTTCAGCAAAAGAAATGTTCTCGTCGTGCTCGCCCACATCTGCTTTGGCTGCCGGAGTGAAAATTGGCTCAGGCAATTTCTGTGCATTTTTCATGCCCACAGGTAATTGAATGCCACAAATGGCGCCCGTTTCTTGATAGTCTTTCCAACCGCTGCCAGACAAATAACCACGAACCACTGCTTCAACCATAATTGGCTTAAGTCGTTTGGTCACAATGGCTCGACCTTGAACTTGGTTCACCTCATTGGCTGCCACCACAGTTGCTGGATCAATACCTGTCAAATGATTGGGAATGACATGACTTAATTTTTCAAACCAAAAATTAGCCATTTGATTGAGCACAATTCCCTTTCCAGGAATAGGCTCACCCATCACCACATCAAAAGCTGATAAACGGTCTGTTGTCACCATTAACAAGCGATCGTCACCAATTGCATAGATGTCACGTACCTTACCCTTTGAGATCAGCGGTAAAGATTGAATAGATGATTCGTAAAGAGCTTGCATGGATACCTTATTTCACTAATTGAGCCAATTGACCACTCTTGTAACGCTCAGCCATTTTGTCTAAAGGAATTGATTTGATTTTGCCAGCCTGGCCTTCGCAACCAAAAGCCACATATCGAGCTTTACAAATTTCTTTAGCAGCCTCACGCGCAGGTTTTAAATAATCACGCGGATCAAACTTTCCTGGATTTTCAAATAAATAACGACGAATAGCAGCCGTCATGGCTAAGCGAATATCTGTGTCGATATTAATTTTACGAACGCCGTGTTTAATGCCCTGCTGAATTTCCTCTACAGGTACACCATAAGTTTCTTTCATATCACCACCAAACTCACGAATGATGGCCAATAACTCTTGAGGAACACTCGATGATCCATGCATCACTAAATGCGTATTAGGAATACGTTGGTTAATTTCTTTGATGCGATCAATCGCCAAAATATCACCAGTTGGCTTTTTAGTGAACTTATACGCACCATGGCTAGTGCCGATTGCGATGGCCAATGCATCGCACTGAGTTTTTTTCACAAAGTCAGCAGCTTGCTCGACATCAGTCAACAACTGCTCGCGAGTCATTGTGCCTTCGGCGCCGTGACCATCCTCTTTATCACCCATCATGGTTTCCAAAGAACCCAAGACGCCCAATTCAGCTTCAACCGTGACTCCAATTGAGTGAGCAAACTTCACCACCTCTTGAGACACAGATACGTTGTACTCATAAGAAGCCACTGACTTGCCATCATCCATGAGTGACCCGTCCATCATGACAGATGTAAAACCTGAGCGAATTGCAGCCATACAAACGGCAGGGCTTTGACCATGATCTTGATGCATCACAACAGGAATATGCGGATAAGCCTCAACAGCCGCATCGATTAAATGGCGCAAGAAAGCTTCTCCAGCGTACTTGCGAGCACCAGCAGATGCTTGCATGATGACAGGCGCATTCACTTCATCAGCGGCCGCCATGATGGCTTGAACTTGTTCAAGATTATTCACATTAAAAGCTGGCAGACCGTAAGAGTTTTCAGCAGCGTGGTCCAGTAGTTGGCGCATCGATACAAGTGCCATGGTTTCTTCCTTAAATTAAAATTTATTTCACATTCACAATTTTTAATGTATTTGTACCGCCCACTTGACCCATTGGCTCACCGACGGTTAATACAATGGTGTCACCAGAGGCGACAACGCCCAACTTCTTAATTCTGGCTTCAGCTTGTTCAAGCGCCGTGTCACGATCGTTACTGGTATCTAGATGCAATGGATGCACATTTCTATACAAGGCCATTGATCTTTGACTAGTCACTTTGGTTGTTAAGGCAAAAATGGGAACCTGAATTTTGTGTCGACTCATCCAAAGAGCTGTAGAGCCGGAGTCTGTGAGCGCAGCAATTGCTTTTACACCCAGATGGTAAGCAGTGAATAAAGCACCAAAAGCGATGGATTGGTCAATGCGCGTGAATTTCTGATCAAAGAAATCTGCATCCAAATGATGCACCTCTGTTTTTTCTGCCTCAAGGCAAATAGCTGCCATTTGCATCACTGTTTCCACTGGGTACTGGCCTGAGGCAGTCTCAGCTGACAACATCACAGCATCTGTGCCATCTAGTACCGCATTGGCCACATCGCTCACCTCAGCTCTTGTAGGCACTGGGTTCACAATCATGGACTCCATCATCTGAGTTGCTGTGATCACTACTTTATTGGCTTCTCTTGCCAAACGAATCATTTTCTTTTGCAAAGCTGGCACTGTGGCATTACCAACCTCAACAGCCAAATCACCACGCGCCACCATGATGCCGTCACTCACCTCTAAGATGCCTTCTAAAACACCTGGAAGCACAGCCTCTGCTCGCTCAATTTTGGCAATCAGTTTTGTTTTGTGACCAAACTCTTTACTCGCAGCATCGGCAAGACCACGAGCAATTTTCATGTCCTCTGCGTTTTTTGGAAAACTAATCGCAATGTAATCTGCGCCTAACGCCACTGCAGTTTTTAAATCTTCTTTATCTTTATCGGTTAATGCTGGCGCAGTTAAACCACCACCTGCACGATTGATGCC
>JALRCP010000018.1 GCA_023257325.1 Polynucleobacter sp.
GATCAATCAACGATGGATGGAATTTTCAAGATTGCTAACACCACAGCTGGTTCGGATAGCTTGGTCGAGGCGCAAGATGGGCTTCGCGATGGTTTCTCGATTGAAGTTGAAGCTGAAGAAACAGATAAAGTACGAGTACATAGTAAGTCTCTTCGACCACATCCACAGCAAGATGGAAGCCATTCCCCAGGACGACCTCTTCTTAATTCCTGAGCACGAATGGATCAAATGACAACTCAGTTTTGATTTTGTTGATGTCGTATTGAATATTTTGATAAGAAGAGCGAGCAGTTTCTATGGTTAAGCCAGAACGCTTCCCACTCACATGACACCACAACTCATGGCTGATGGCAAATAGGTAAGTTAGTAATTTAGGTGCCGCAATTTTTGGTTCTTTTTTACCAAGAGCTTTTGCAAATTGGGCAATGTTCCTAGGTCCGCATGACTTTCATGGGGATCATGAAAGTCTGAACCTCGAGACGCCAAAAAACCGTACTGTTGCGCTACTTTAGCAAATGTTTTGTACTCATCCGGAGTATGACTGCCAGTGACCACTTCAATGCCTCGACCCCCAAGGTCTTTGAACTGACTATACAGCTCGTCCAACTGCAGTGATGTGAAACGGTAGCGACCTGGATGAGCGATGACTGCCAAGCCCCCTGCGTCTCTAATCCAAGTCACCGCATCGGTTAAATCAGCCCATTGATGCCCCACATAACCGGGCTTACCTTCAATGAGATAGTTGGCAAATACTTCATCGGTATCTTTGCAAACGCCAGACTCAACCAAGAATCTTGCGAAATGGGTTCTAGAAATTAATTCAGGGTTACCAACAAACTGTAAGGCGCCTTCATAGGCATTTTTAATCCCCACAAGATCTAATTGCGCCGACATGGCTTTGGCGCGATTGGCACGACCATTTCTAGTTTGATACAACCCAGCGATTAATTCTGGATGTTTGTAATCAATTCCTAATCCAACAATGTGGACCGTTTGAGACGACCAAGTGACAGAAATTTCTACGCCAGAAATGTATTGCATGCCCAAATCTTCGGCAGCCTTTTTTGCGCGCTCTTGACCACCTAGTTCATCATGATCGGTCAATGACCAGATGGATACACCGTTGGCGTGAGCACGGCTGGCCAAAGCTTCAGGGCTGAGGGTTCCATCAGAAACCACAGAGTGGCAATGCAAATCGGCATTGATTGTGTGCATTTCACCATTTTACTTGGCATTCCATTCCCCCGCCAAAAGAATGGATGGACATCCATCCCTTGCTCGTGGGCTTGTCACATAAAAAACGGGGGTAACTTGTGCATTTCTTGACGTTCTTTGAGTTCTTGAAGCTCTTTGCGAGCTTGACAAAGAGGGCACGGGAGAGCCTGTCTCTTATTTTTCTGATTCAATCTGTATTCGCGAATTTCTAAGAACTTTGCGAGACCAAAGACAAAGAACATAGAACCGATGATCAAAATTCCAGACAAGGTTCTTTCTGTAAAAAAATTATTCCAAATCTCTGACATGTTCGCCCCCTTGTTTGTAATCGTTGATGCTTCCCAGCAACATCAACAATATACTTATAAATATTATAAGTGATATGGTAGCAAAATCTGAATAACCACTCACCAAATAAGCCAACAAAATCTCTGCAAAGGTAATAGCACTGACCGCTCTGACCACACTCGTCAACCCACTCAAAGACAATTTCATTCACACCTCCATCTAAGATGGCAAAGAATAATTGGGTGTAAAACAGTGTTTGTAGGAATTACTCTGAATTTCTTGTCAGTCAAAGACTGATTAAAAATTAGGTGAGGCTGGTATCAACAATCCGCCTTGGAGCATCTAGGTACTCTTTGGATTGCATCTCAACAATGCGCGAGACCGTGCGATGAAATTCATTGGCCATTTGGCCTTCGGTATAAAGCAACTCTGCTGCCACCTCTGCAGAGATGATCAATTTAATCTTGTGATCGTAGAAAACATCAATCAGCCATGTGAATCTTCTCGCTTCACTGGCCATCTTCGGTGGCATATACGGCACCTCTGACAATAAAACCGTATGAAACAATTTAGAAATCTCTAAATAATCATTTTGAGATCTAGGGCCGCCGCACAAAGTTTTGAAGTTAAACCAAGCCACGCCGCCTGCTCGTCGCACAGCTCTGATTTCGCGCGACTCAATATGAAGCGTGGGATCCTCTTCATCATGCGCTTCAGCCACGGTATTGAAAACTTGATCCATTAGCTTGGCTGTCTCCGGACCCAAGGGTGTGTAATACGCCTGCACTTGCTCCATGGCTTTTTGTCGATAATCAATGCCCGCATCGACATTGAGCACATCAAGCTTTTCTTGCAAAAGTGCAATCGCCGGCAAGATGCGATCACGGTGCAAACCATCTGGATATAACAAATCAGGACGATAGTTGGAAGTCATCACAAATTGCACGCGATTCTTGAATAAAGAATCTAACAATTTATAAAGAATCATGGCATCAGCCACATCACTGACATGAAATTCGTCAAAACAAATCAAACGATATTTTTTGGCAATGTTTTTACCCAAAATATCTAATGGGTCAGATTTGCCACGCAACTCTTGTAACTCGCGATGGACTTCACGCATG
>JALRCP010000192.1 GCA_023257325.1 Polynucleobacter sp.
ATGCTTTGTTAACAATTGAAGCCATTCAAAGCAGGGGTCTTTGTCTCGCAGGGTGGGTTGCTAACACAGTGGGGCCGATGCAATTTTTGGAAGAAAACATTGCAACTCTTCAAGAGTTAATTTCCGCACCTTTACTAGGCGTGGTGCCTCAACTATCAAAAACTCTGATGGCAGTTCCCTACAGTCGTGAAGCGATTCAAACAGCGGCTCTTCATATTCGTTTACCCAAAGAACTCTGACTAAAGATGGGCCGAGCCCTATGAAGCCCGGAATGCAATTCCTAGTTAGTCCTTAGCTCACGACGCAAAATCTTGCCCACCGCTGTTTTGGGTAACTCTTCACGAAACTCAATGTGTTTGGGACGCTTGTAATTGGTCAGCTGTGCTTTACAGTGCTCTAAGACAAGTTGCTCTGATAAGTTAGGGTCTTTTTTTACAATAAACACCTTAACCGCCTCGCCTGATTGCTCATCTCTAACACCGACTGCTGCACATTCAGCTACACCAGGCAGCATGGCTAAAACCTCTTCAACCTCATTGGGATAAACATTAAAGCCAGAAACCAAAATCGTGTCTTTTTTACGATCGATGATTTTGACGTAGCCATCTTGATTCATCTGCCCAATGTCGCCTGTTTTGAAATATCCAGCACGAGTCATTGATTGCTGGGTTTCTTGGGAGTTATTCCAATACCCCGCCATGAGTTGAGGGCCTCTGATACAAATTTCTCCAGCCTGTCCCAATGGAAGAGAGTGTTCATGCTCATCCACAATGAGTACATCTGTTCCAGGCAAAGGCAAACCAATGTGCCCAGTAAATCCATCAATCAAAGGCGTGTTACAACAAACCACTGGCGAAGTTTCTGATAACCCATAGCCCTCAGCAATTGGACTGCCAGTTAAGGCTTGCCAACGGTCGGCCACTGACTTTTGTACAGCCATGCCTCCGCCTATGGTCACCAATAAATTAGAAAAATCAATTTTTGAGAATTGGGGGTGATTCATCAAAGCATTAAATAAAGTATTTACCGCCGGGAAAATGTGAAACTTTTTTAGCTTTGAAAGTAAACGAACAAATCCTTGAATATCTCTTGGGTTGGTGACCAATACATTTAAACCCCCTGCGCGTATGCCATACAGACAGCAGGCCGTCAGTGCAAAGATGTGATACATCGGTAAAGCACAGATAAAAACCAGTTGATCAATGGATCGATGCTTTAAACCTGGTTGTATCCAGGCTTCAATTTGATGAATGTTGGCAAGGATGTTTTTGTGTAGAAGAACGGCACCCTTGGCCACACCAGTCGTTCCTCCGGTGTACTGTAAAAAAGCCACGTCATCTGGAGTGAGATTGACTGGAGTCAATGAATGTTGCTGCCCTCGGCAAAGAGCCTCTTGAAACGTGTCAAACGAGTTTAATTGCCATGCAGGAACCGCTTTCTTGACGTATCGCAAAATTCCGTTAATCAGCCAACCTTTCAAACCCATGAGTTCACCGACGCTGGTCACCAGCACATGTTTTACAGCGACTTGATTTGCGGCCTTTTCATACACATGCGCAAAATTTTCCAAAATAACCAACATGTCTGCGCCACTGTCTTTGAGTTGATGTGCCAACTCTCTGGAGGTGTACATCGGATTGACATTAACCACCACGCAACCAGCTTTTAGAGCCCCCAACAAAGCAATTGGGTACTGCAATACATTAGGCATCATCAAAGCAACGCGATCGCCTTTATTAAGACCAAGACTTTGTAAATAGGCTGCAAATTGAGTTGAAGCAAGGTCTAACTCTTGAAAAGTGATGCTCTTTCCCATACAGCTGAATGCCAAGCGATCACCGAATTGCTCAAATGATTGTGCAAACAACTGATTGAGTGAATCTACTCCAGTCATATCAATTTGTTGCGGCACCCCCTCAGGGTAACTATTGAGCCATGGTTTGTCTTGATTCAAGCCAATTCCTTCAAAGGTAGACTTCAAAATGAGGATTCACAGAAACACTGTACCAAACTCGGTTAATACGGCAAGATTTCGCGATGGTCACTCTTTAGAGCTATGATTGAGTCTAAGTCACTGACCATCAAAGCTTATGAAATTATTACCAGAAATTCTAGAATCTGCAGAAGTGATTCAAGCAATTCGTCGAGACATTCACGCCCACCCTGAGTTGTGCTTTGAAGAGCAACGCACCTCTGATGTGATTGCAAAACAACTTCAATCATGGGGTATTGAGATTCATCGCGGTCTGGGTAAAACAGGGGTCGTTGGCATCATCCCCGGAAACTTGGGTGAGGGTCGCAAGATTGGTTTACGTGCTGATATGGACGCTCTGCCACTTCAAGAACACAATCATTTTGAACACGCCTCCGTGCATGCTGGAAAAATGCATGCTTGCGGTCATGATGGTCACGTTGCCATGTTATTGGGTGCTGCTCAATATTTAGCGTCAAACCGCAACTTCAAAGGAACTGTTTATTTAATTTTCCAACCCGCCGAAGAAGGCGGTGGTGGCGCCCGCGAAATGATTCGTGACGGTCTTTTTGATTTATTTCCATGTGATGCGGTATTTGGCATGCACAACTGGCCAGGCATTCCAGTGGGTGAGTTTGCAGTCACGCCTGGGCCGATGATGGCCTCTAGCAATGAATTTGTTATTACAGTCAAAGGCAAAGGCGGTCATGCAGCCCTGCCGCACAACAGTGCTGACCCAGTATTTGCTGCTAGTCAAATGATTGGTGCTTTGCAAGCCATCATCACTCGCAACAAACGCCCTGTGGATGCAGCCGTTTTATCAATCACACAATTTCATGC
>JALRCP010000139.1 GCA_023257325.1 Polynucleobacter sp.
AACCGATTTGACCGGCTGCGCCTGTGACGGCGACACGCAATGGGGCTTTTGCCATGTGTTTGCTCCGAACTTAAAGTAAATAAAAAGGGTATCTTGCGCCAGTCTCCTGACGCAAATCCTACAAAGTTTAGGTCTTAGGGACTATTTCTGTCAAATAGTCTTATATAAGACATAAGTCTATAGACTAAAACCCCCTCCATGTGATGAAATAACGCCCATGACAGAAACAATTGCGACATTTAGCCCGCTGTATCAGCAAATCAAAGCACTGATTTTGGCAAGCCTTCAGGCTGGAGAGTGGAAGCCTGGTGAGGCCATTCCCAGTGAAAACGACTTAGCCAGTCGCTTTAAAGTCAGTCAAGGCACGGTGCGCAAGGCCATTGATGAGTTGGCCAATGAAAATTTACTGGTCAGAAGGCAGGGTAAAGGCACTTTTGTGGCCACCCACCATGAAGATCGCGTGCATTTCCGTTTCCTTCGCTTGGTGCCTGATGCCGGTGAGCCGCATTACCCTAAAAGCACCATTCTTGACTGCAAAAGACTCAGAGCTCCCGCTGAAATTGCCCGTTTGCTGGACTTAAAACCTGGTGATGCGGTGATTCAAATCGAGCGTATTTTGTATTTTTCTGGCGAAGCCACGGTGTATGAAGAGATTTGGTTGCCCGGAACAACCTTCAAAGGCTTGAGTGTGGAGCGTTTGGTCGATTGGCGAGGGCCCATGTATGCCTTGTTTGAGACCGAGTTTGGCACCCACATGGTGCGAGCCACTGAGCGCTTGAGGGCGGTGGCTGCGGATGAGGTGTCAGCCAAGCATTTGGGGGTCTCTCAAAATACCCCTTTATTGGCGGTAGAGCGCGTTTCCTTCACTTACGGAGAGCGTCCTGTGGAGGTCCGCAAGGCGGTTTATTTGACCTCAAGCCATCATTATTTAAATGAATTAAATTAATGACTTGGACAGATTCAGTGATTTATGAAATTTATTCAAAGTTTTTTTTAAAAAGTCAGACTTACGAAAGTTAATTAAGCGATAAAATCAGAAGTTTTGCAGTACAGCAAAAATTGAGAGAGGTCATAAATGCCAGAATTTAGAAATATTCATGTTTTTGATTTGATGAAGTACCGTTTGCCCTGGGCTGGCAAAGTATCAATCTTGCATCGCGTCAGCGGTTTGCTGATGTTCATTTTGATTCCATTTGTGCTGTATTTGCTGGATAAGAGCATCACATCAGAAATCAGTTTTGAAACTTTCAAAGCTGTGATGGCTCATCCACTCATCAAACTCATCGTTTTGGCCTTAATCTGGTCTTACTTGCATCATTTCTGTGCCGGTATCCGCTTTTTGATGTTGGATCTTCACAAAGGTATTGATAAATACTCAGCAGCCAAGTCTGCGGTGAGTGTTTTGATTGTTAGTTTGAGTTTGACAGCGGTTTGTGCTGCCAAGCTTTTTGGTTTGTTTTAAGGAATCGACATGGCTAATAACAATATCGGACCTAAGCGCATCGTTGTCGGTGCCCATTACGGCCTCAAAGACTGGTTGTTGCAACGTGTGACAGCTGTTATTTTGATCATTTTTACTTTGATTTTGTTGGTGTCATTTTTGTTGGGTGACGCGACTTATGAAGCATGGTCTGGTTTGTTTGCAAACCAAATCATGAAACTCATCACTTTGCTAGCCATCATGAGTTTGTTGTATCACGCATGGATTGGCGTACGGGACATTTGGATGGACTACATCAAACCCGTGGGCATTCGTTTGACATTGCACGTATTAACCGCGTTGTGGCTGATTGCTTGTTTGGGCTACACCGCACAAATCCTTTGGAGGGTGTAACGCATGGCTGCCATCAAGACAGCATTACCAACACGTCGTTTTGACGTTGTGATCGTCGGTGCCGGTGGTGCCGGTATGCGCGCTTCATTGCAATTAGCAGAAGCCGGTTTGAACGTTGCCGTGTTATCCAAAGTTTTCCCGACTCGCTCACACACAGTGGCTGCGCAGGGTGGCATTGGTGCTTCACTAGGCAACATGAGTGATGACAACTGGCATTACCATTTCTTTGACACAGTCAAAGGATCAGACTGGCTAGGTGACCAAGACGCGATTGAGTTTATGTGTCGTGAAGCTCCGAAGGTTGTTTACGAGCTCGAGCATTTTGGTATGCCATTTGACCGCAACCCAGATGGCACGATTTATCAGCGCCCATTCGGTGGTCATACAGCCAACTATGGTGAAAAAGCGGTGCAACGTGCGTGTGCTGCTGCTGACCGTACCGGTCACGCTTTATTGCACACACTGTATCAGCGCAACGTGCGCGCCAAAACTCATTTCTTCGTTGAATGGATGGCCTTAGACATCATTCGTGACTCTGAGGGTGATGTGGTCGGTGTGACAGCCCTTGAAATGGAAACAGGCGAAGTACACATTCTGCAAGCCAAGTGTGTGATGTTTGCTACCGGTGGTGCAGGCCGTATTTGGCAGGCTTCTACCAATGCCTTCATCAACACAGGTGACGGTATGGGTATGGCAGCGCGTGCTGGCGTGCCATTGGAAGACATGGAATTCTGGCAATTCCACCCAACCGGTGTGGCCGGTGCGGGTGTGTTGTTGACAGAAGGTTGTCGTGGCGAAGGCGGTATTTTGCGCAACAAGAACGGTGAGCGTTTCATGGAGCGTTATGCGCCAACTCTCAAAGACTTGGCGCCTCGCGATTTCGTATCTCGTTCAATGGACCAAGAGATCAAAGAAGGACGCGGTTGTGGTCCTAACGGTGACTATGTGGTGCTTGATTTGACTCACATTGGTGCGGATACGATTCACAAGCGTTTGCCATCTGTCTATGAAATTGGTATTAACTTTGCCAACGTGGACGTGACCAAAGAACCGATCCCAGTTGTGCCAACCATTCACTATCAGATGGGTGGTATCCCAACCAATATCCACGGTCAAGTGGTGGCTCCAAAGAACGGTAACCCCAATGAAGTCATCAATGGTTTCTACGCCATGGGTGAGTGCTCTTGCGTTTCAGTGCACGGCGCTAACCGTCTAGGTACGAACTCATTGTTGGACTTGTTGGTGTTCGGTCGTGCGGCAGGTAACCATGTGGTGGCCACTGCGTTAAAGCAAAAAGAACACAAGCCATTGCCAGCCGATGCGGGTGATTTCTCGATGTCACGCTTGGCCAAATTGGATAGCTCAACTGCAGGTGAGTACACCCAAGATGTGGCCAATGACATTCGTAGCACGATGCAAAAACATTGCGGTGTGTTCCGTACACAAGAACTCATGGATGCGGGTGTTTCTAAGATTGCCGAAATCACTCAACGTGCTAAAAACATTCATCTCAAAGATAAATCCAAAGTATTCAACACAGCTCGAATTGAAGCCCTTGAGTTGGAGAACTTGGTTGAAGCTGCGAATGCCACCATGGTTTCAGCAGCAGCACGTAAGGAAAGTCGTGGCGCGCATGCACACAACGACCATCCAGAGCGTGATGATCAGCAATGGATGAAGCACACACTTTGGTACAGCGAAGGCAACAAACTGGACTACAAGCCAGTGAAGTTGTCACCGTTAACCGTTGAATCCATTCCACCTAAAGTTCGTACTTTCTAAAAGTATTAAGGAAGAAACATGAGCGATACACGTATATTTGAAGTCTACCGTTACGATCCTGATACCGATGCTGCGCCACGCATGCAAACGTATGAGGTTCAGTTGGATGGTTCTGAGCGCATGCTTTTGGATGCTTTGATGAAGCTTAAGAAGATGGATGAGACCTTGTCAGTCCGTCGTTCTTGCCGCGAAGGTGTGTGCGGTTCAGATGCCATGAACATCAATGGTAAAAATGGTTTGGCTTGTTTGACCAATATGTTGACCTTGCCGAAGAAAATCTCTTTGCGTCCATTACCAGGCTTGCCTGTGGTGCGTGATTTGATTGTTGACATGACACAATTCTTTAAGCAATACCATTCGATTCGTCCTTATTTGGTGAATGAGACGCCGCCTCCAGAGAAAGAGCGTTTACAAAGCCCTGAAGAGCGTGAAGAGTTAGATGGTTTGTATGAGTGTATTTTGTGTGCTTCTTGCTCAACCTCATGCCCATCATTCTGGTGGAACCCTGACAAGTTCGTCGGTCCTGCTGGTTTGTTGCAAGCTTATCGTTTTATTGCTGACAGCCGTGATCAGGTGACCTCAGAGCGTTTGGATAACTTAGAAGATCCTTATCGCTTGTTCCGTTGCCACACCATCATGAACTGTGTGGATGTTTGTCCTAAAGGATTGAACCCAACAAAAGCGATTGGTAAGATCAAAGAGTTAATGGTTCGACGAGCTGTTTAATGCCGATACCA
>JALRCP010000189.1 GCA_023257325.1 Polynucleobacter sp.
GCTGGCGCACGCGGCTTGATACAAGGTGCATTCGGTTACGACAACAATCACCCACAGTTTGAAGAGCTGCGTGATGAATTTTTAAGTAATTACGAAAAAAATATTTGTGTTCATAGCAAACTATTTGAAGGCATGAATGAATTACTTCATGCCTTAGAAAAAAATCAGATTGCATGGGGCATTGTTACCAATAAAGTGGAACGCTTCACTCATCCGCTTTTAAAGCTCATGCAGCTACATGAACGAAGTGGTGCAATTGTGGGTGGTGATACAACACCTCACTCAAAACCTCATCCAGCCCCTATCTTGAAAGCTGCTGAAATTTGTCAAATTAACCCCATAGAGTGCTTGTATGTGGGAGATGACTTAAGAGACATTGAGGCAGGCCGAGCTGCTGGCATGAAAACAGTGGCTGCCGCTTACGGCTATTGTGGTTGCGATGAACCGGTGAGCGCCTGGGGCGCTGATTACATCATTGATCACCCATCAGATTTGCATGCCATTGTCTTTGGAGTGTAGATGCAGCTCAAAACACCAAGCTTTCTAGAGGCCTTTTGGTTTTGGTTAAAACTAGGTTTTATTAGTTTCGGTGGTCCTGCTGGGCAAATAGCGACCATGCATCAGGAACTCGTTGAAAGAAAGCAATGGATCACTGAAGAGAGCTTTATGCATGCGCTTAATTACTGCATGTTATTACCTGGCCCCGAAGCACAACAACTAGCGACATACCTTGGTTGGCTAATGCATCGAACTTGGGGCGGTATCGTGGCTGGAGTGCTGTTCATTCTGCCATCACTATTTATCTTGATCGCCCTATCATGGCTTTACGTGTCTTTTGGCCACAATGAATGGATCACTGCTGTTTTTGATGCTATTAAGCCAGCGGTGGTGGCGATTGTGTTTCATGCGGCCTATCGAATTGGTAAAAAAACTTTACACAATTTGCCCCTTGGTCTAACAGCACTGACATCTTTTGCTGCCATTTATTTTTTCAACATTCCTTTCCCATGGATTGTTTTAGCTGCAGCGCTATTTGGATTTGTGATCTCACAAAAGGATAGTGTCGCCACCAATGTGCGAGTAATTGCAGCACCCGATACGCATCGCTTTCAGACAAAGACCTTCTTCAAGTATTTGTGCATTGGCTTGTCTCTGTGGCTTATTCCAGTACTGAGTCTCACACTGATATTTGGCTCAACAAATACTTATACGCAAATGTCATGGTTTTTCACAAAAGCTGCATTACTCACTTTTGGTGGGGCTTATGCTGTTTTACCTTATGTTTATCAAGCCAGCGTAGAACATTTTCAGTGGCTTTCAGCAACACAAATGCTTGATGGTCTAGCTCTGGGAGAAAGTACTCCAGGACCATTGATCATGATTGTTGCTTTCGTAGGATTTATTGCTGGTCACTCCAAAGAATTACTAAATGGTGAATACCCATTTTTGGCTGGCGCATTTGGTGCAGTGGTTGCTACCTGGTTTACTTTCTTGCCATCTTTCTTATTTATCTTGCTGGGTGCTCCTCTGGTCAAATCAAGCCAAAATAACAGCAAATACACAAAACCATTGCAATTTATTACGGCTGCAGTTGTGGGAGTAATCATCAATTTGGGTATATTTTTTACTTCCCATATTTTTTGGCTAAACGGTTTTAGCCAAACTCCAAATTTATTAGCAGTACTCATCACCGCCCTATCTATTTGGCTACTCTTCAAAAAGCAATACTCAATTATCAAAATGCTTGGCTTAGCAGCTTGCATTGGTGTAATTTACAAATCCTTTCTACTGATTAGCATTTAATCAATCTATTAGTTTTATTTATTAGTTTTTCGCACGACAGAGCTTGTCATGGGAAAATCAGCAACATATCTATTCTTAACATTTTCAAATCTTCATGAAGTCATCACTTGCAGCCAACATCACCGATCGCCATCAGTTTGATATGGTGATTGATGTTCGCACACCTGATGAATTTGCAGAAGATCACATACCTGGCGCAGTTAACTATCCAGTCCTCTCTAATGAAGAGCGGATTTTGGTGGGCACCATGTATAAACAAGAATCCCCATTTGAAGCAAAGAAGATAGGCGCTGCTTTGA
>JALRCP010000200.1 GCA_023257325.1 Polynucleobacter sp.
GGAGGTACTGTGGTGGCAGCCACTTCAGAGGAGGGGCGAGTGGTCACCAATGGCATGAGTCAGTATTCTCGCAATGAACGCAATGCCAATGCTGGGATTGTGGTGAACATTGATCCCAAAGATTATGGGGGCACTTCTGAAAACCCATTAGCAGGCATTGATTTTCAGCGTGCCTTGGAGTCCAAAGCTTTTGAGTTGGGCGGTCAAAACTACGAGGCACCTGGGCAATTGGTCGGAGATTTCATTGCTGGCAAGGCATCAACTGAATTCGGTCAAGTAATTCCATCCTATAAGCCAGGCGTGCACTTAACAGATCTGGCGCAAGCCTTGCCAGATTATGTGATTGAAGCCATGCGTGAAGCTTTGCCTGCCTTTGAGAAGCAGATCAAAGGTTTTGCATTGCCTGATGCTGTCTTGACTGGCGTAGAGACCAGAACGTCTTCACCATTGCGTATCACGCGCGGCACTAATTATCAAAGCTTAAACATTAAAGGTCTTTACCCTGCTGGTGAAGGCGCCGGATATGCAGGAGGTATTCTTTCGGCAGGCGTGGATGGCATCAAAGTCGCCGAAGCTTTGGCCTTGGATATGCTAAAAACTTAAAGTTACTCAAGACTCATAAAGTATCAATGTCTATTAAACTTCTTTTTTCTGACTTGATTGAGTGAATAAATCAAAATGGCGATGATTGGAGCTGAGATGCCACCAATCAATTCTGCGGGTAAAGTGACGCCTAAATCTTTGAAACCCTTGGCCATATAAATAATCAAGCTCACGGCGTAATAGGTCAAGACTAGAACAGAAAGTCCTTCAACCGTTTCTTGTAGACGCAGTTGTAATTTCGCGCGGCGATCCATGCTGGCTAAAAGCTCTTGAGTTTGACTTTCGTTGACATACTCAATGCGTGTACGAAGAATTTGTGTCGTTCGTGAGATACGGTCAGATAATTCGCGCAAGCGACGTTGTGTCCATGAACAGGTGCTCATGGCTGGTGCAAAACGACGATCCATGAACTCCGATAAGGTTTGAACACCAGGTATAGAGCTTTCATTGAGTTCAGATAAATTCTTTTCAACTAGCTGGCTATAAGCTTCAGCCGCTGTAAATCGAAGACCATGTTCAGAAATCCACTCTTCAATTTTGGAGGCGAGGGCAGAGATACGTTCCAAGAACTCGCCATCTTGATCTTGATGACCATGATTTTCTGGGTCACGAGATTGACCTTGAACCATCGAAATTTGTTTAGATAGTTCGGATAGCTCGGCTTCGGCATTGCGCAAGGGGCCGGATAGGCTCTTGGCCACCGGAAATGCCAACATCGATGCCATGCGATAAATTTCAACTTCAGTAATGCGTCGAGCCACGCGACCGGCTTGTCGAGAACCCATGCCTGAGTGGGGAACCAAATAAGAGATGTAACCATCTTCATTGACTTGAAGGTCGGTCCATAACTGTGCATTCTTATTGGTTAGGATGGTGCTACCCAATAAAGTATTTCCAGAAAATAAGTGAGAGACCTCGTCAGCAGCTTTGAACAAAGGACGATCTTCAAAGGCAATGTCAATCGCTGCAATGCGTAAACCACCTGATTCATGCATCGGGGCAACCTGAAAGCTTGCCAGTAAGTCATTCACTGCTTGCTCAATCTTTTGTCGACTGATCATGGGCGCATCATTGATCAGGGTCTCTTGTTGCACAATCGCTGAGATCGAGCAAAACTCGCCATGCAATTCCCATTTGATGATCACACGATGGGGTGCAGTTTTTAATTCAATGATTCGAAAGGTCTGGCCATGATGAGGGTCAATTGTTTGCTTGGATTGAGCGCTAATGGCAT
Source organism: Polynucleobacter sp. (assembly GCA_023257325.1). Lineage (GTDB taxonomy): Bacteria > Pseudomonadota > Gammaproteobacteria > Burkholderiales > Burkholderiaceae > Polynucleobacter. The sequence goes on from JALRCP010000200.1 coordinate 1,838, forward strand.
TGATCCAATCAATTTGTTGTTGGCGATCATTGCCTCGCAACATAAATGCTTGATTGAGGATGCGGTCTTTGGGCCAGAGTGCAACCGGAGGTCTAGCGTGAACTTCTTCGTGAAGAACCGTTCGCAATGGGTGATCGTATGAGCGCATGCCTAATCTTTTTCCCTTAATGATTGGATAGTTTGAATACTATCTCTTAAGTAACTGATTTAATCAATAAAGCAATAAAAAATGGCTGGTATGTACCAGCCATTTCATTTGGAGTGTCCAGTAAATTACTTGGCGCCGTCCAAAATCCACTTAACTACAGTTTTCGCATCAGCTTCGCTAATTGTTGCATTGGCTGGCATTGGGATTGGACCCCAAACACCTGAACCACCGGCTTTTACTTTTTTAGCCAATTTATCTACGGCATCTGCTTGACCTTTGTATTTAGCAGCGATGTCTTTGTAAGCAGGGCCAACAACTTTCTTGTCCACAGCGTGGCAACCCATACAAGCATTCTTAGATGCAATTTCCTTTGATGCAAATGCTGGTGCAGACACCATCAATGCAGATGCTACCAATGCGCTAATCAATTTCATGTGTTCTCTCCAAGTGATTACTAAACAGACTAACTAGCTGAAATTATAAAAATCACGATTCCATTAGTTAAGAGGGTATTAATACCTAGTTGTTAAGAAAAACCACTAAGTGATTAGCACCTGGATCGATATTTTATCTAAAGATTTTGCTTTTGGTGGATTTTAATTTTTTGCAATGATTAAAGCCAAATAAGCTTGATTCAATCAGATGCAAGGATTGATTCAAATCAGTTTTTGAATACTTAGACATTTATATTAATAATCCGAAGACTTTCATCCTGAGTCTAAATAACCACATAAAAAGTCAACAATTCAAAAAACCACCCAATTCTTAAATTTGTGCTAGATTGAGACTATGAGAGTTGCTACCAAAGGTCGTTACGCCGTTATTGCCATGGTTGATCTAGCGAATTTTTTCGCATCCGATCAGCCCAGCCAAACTTTGGCTTCGATTAGCTCAAGACAGAAAGTGTCTTTGAGTTATTTGGAGCAGCTATTCGCCAAACTGCGCCATGCTGGCTTGGTTGATAGCATGAGAGGGCCAGGTGGTGGTTACACCTTGGCCAGAAATCCCAAGGATATTTCCGTGGGTCAAATTATTTTGGCTGTGGATGGTATCTTGCCTGAGCAGAATGATCAGCCCTTGGCCTGTCACGCTCTTTGGGATACTTTGCATCATGAGATGTTGGGTTATATGAACTCTGTTTCATTGTTTTCATTATTGGATCCAGAGACTGCCAAACAAATTGCTGCGGGCGTGAAGTCAGGCAAGACTCAATTTGAGTCAGTGCCTAGCTCCAGTGCGAAGAAAAAAGTTACCAAGCCATTGGCAGTTCCCAAGAAGAAAGCCAAACCTGCCCCCGTGGTGAGCTCAGTTTTTAACTGGGGTACTTACTTATTGAAAAAGAAAAAGCCAGCTTGATGAAGTAATCAAGACTCTAGATCTGAGAGTCTTCCAATAATTATTAAGAGCCTTGCCAACGAGGACTTCTTTTTTCCCCAAAGGCTGTGATGCCCTCTTTAAAGTCAGCGCTGCCATAACAGGATTGAATCAAATCATCACAGTTGGGTAGTTGATGTTGATGGAGGCGACTGATGGTTAATTTGGAGGCTCGCACCGTCAAGGGTGCCAAGCCAGCAATCTTTTTAGCCATCCCCATAGCTAAGGCTTCTAACTCTGAACTCTCCGCCACCGCATGTAAATAACCAGACGCCAATAATTCAGGGGTCGGAATGAGTTCAGCCAATAACAACATTCGCTTGACTGTCGGTATTCCTAGATGCGCCACCAAGCGAGCAATGTTGGTTGGAGACAAACAATTTCCTACTGTTTTAGCAATCGGTGCGCCAAAGCGAGCACTTGGATTGGCCAAGCGAAAATCACACGCTGTTGCTATTGCCAAACCACCCCCCACAGCCAAACCATCAATAATGGCAATGGTAGGCATGGGCAATTGTTCTAGGGGATTGATGTGTTCATCAATCAAGCGCTCATATTGAATGCCATCATCACCATTTTTAAATGACTGAAACTGTGCAATGTCAGTGCCTGAAACAAATGATTCACCACCCACGCCACGCAAAATCACTGTTTTGACTATTGTGCTGACACTTAAGTCAGTGCAAATGGTTTTGAGATCAGCATACATAGACCAGGTCATTGCATTGCGTGAGGCGGGGCGATCAAAGGTAATCCATGCTACGCCATCATTAATACGAAGATGAACCTTGCCTTCAGAAGGGTTTGAATGATGGCTATTCATGATTTCAACATAAAACTCAAAGTGGATTTAATTGGATTCTGGTGAAAACGCACCTGCGGTTTCAAAGGCTTTTAAATCTTCGGTATTAAAGCCGATTTCACGCAACACTTCTTCAGTGTGCTCGCCCAGTAAAGGAGGGTGACGGCGCACCTGTTGAGGAGTGCCTTGCATTTTCACGGCAAACCCAATATTGGGAACTTTTCCTTCTAGGGGGTGGTCGATCTCAATCTTCATCTTGCGATGCTGACCATGTTCACTGGCAAAAGCTCTTGGATAGTCCAAGATTGGACCTGCTGGAATGCCTTGTGCCAAGAGTTCATCAATCCAAACTTCAGACTCTTTGGTGGCAAATGATTTTTCTAGTTCAGTGATGATGTATTCGCGGTGGGCCAAACGATCGGCGATGGTTTTGCAGCGCGGATCATTGAATAAGTCATCGCGATTTAATATCTGACAAAGTTTTTGCCACAGTTTGTTATTGGTTGCCCCCATGACAAAGTAATCGCTCTTTGCTTTGACCGCCTGATAGGGGGCGCTCATGCGATTGGCTGTTCCTAGTGCCACTGGAGGTTTGCCTGTGCCCCAATACTCAGCAGTATCCCAGATGGAAAAAGCAATCGCTGAGTCAAAAAGAGAGGCATCAATGTATTGACCAAGACCCGTATTCTTGGCGCCAATATAAGCTGATAAAACACCATACGTGGCAAATAGAGCACATCCAATATCAGCCACTGGTACACCCGCCTTAACAGGGCGACCATCGCCGTGACCTGTCATGGCCATCACGCCTGACATGGCTTGTGCCATCAAATCAAAACCAGGTCGATCAGCCCAAGGACCGCTTTGACCAAATCCAGAGATGCTGGCGTAGACCAAAGCAGGATTAATTTTGCTCAGTACCTCATAAGAGACACCGAGTTTTTTCATGACGCCTGGTCGATAATTTTCAACCAGGATGTCCGCATCTTTGACTAGTTCAAATAAGATTTTTTTGCCTGCTTCAGATTTGAGGTTTAGCGTGATGCTGCGCTTGTTGCGATTCATATTCAAAAAGCCCATGCTATCTGGACCTTTCATCTTGAATCCCATGGCGCCGCGGGTTTGATCGCCTGTGCCAGGGGGTTCGATTTTGATCACATCAGCACCCATATCAGCCAAGAGCATGCAGGTGTAGGGTCCTGCCATAACTTGGCTGATATCAAGCACCTTCACTCCCACAAGGGGGAGTGGGCGTGAAGCGACTTGTGTGCTGGGTGTGTTCATTACTCAGCCTTGACGTTCAATTCTTTGACAAGCTTGGAGTACTTGTTTAATTCAGCTTTTAAGAACACTGAGAACTCATCAGGCGTTGCTGGACCGGAGGTTTGAAGACCTTGAGCATCTAGGGTTGTTTTGATCTTTGGATCGTTCATTGCTGCACGAACCGCGGCATCAATTTTTAAGACCATGTCCTTAGGCATGTTCTTGGGACCCATGACGGAGTACCAGTTAGTCACTTCAAATCCTTTGATGCCCACTTCTTCGAATGTCGGGACATCTGGAAGAATGGACAAACGCTTCGGTGTTGAAATCGCCAATGGCTTTAACTTGCCAGCTCGAATATGAGGCAAGACAGGTGGAAGCGTATCAAAGTTCATGTTGATTTGACCGGCCATCAAATCCACAATGGCCTGACCACTGCCTTTGTAAGGCACATGATTCATCTGAACTTTGGCAATCTTAGAGAACAAGGCGCCAGCTAAGTGTTGTGTACTGCCGATGCCTGATGAGCCATAAGTCATTTGGGCCGGATTATTTTTTGCCAAACTAATCAACTCAGGAACAGTTTTTGCCGGAATAGACGGATGCAATACCAAAATGTTTGGCACGTAGCCGACGTATGTAATGGGGGTGAAGTCTGTTGCCGCATTGAATGGCACTTTAGGTAATACATAAGGAGCAATTGCATTAGAGTTGGAGTGGCCCATCAATAGGGTGTATCCATCTGCAGGAGATTTGGCGACCACATCAGCACCAATCGTACCCGCTGCACCAGAACGGTTTTCAATCAAAATGGATTGACCTAGGATCTCACTCATTTTGGGTGCCAGGGCACGGGCCACAATGTCTGTGCCGCCACCAGGAGCAAAGCCGACCACAATCCGAATCGGTTTTGTGGGCCAAGCTTGCGCAAGCACGGGACCTGCTAGCATGGAAGTGGTTAAAGCTGCCACGGCTGTGGCAAGGATTTTGCGTCGTGTGTTCATGATCTCTCCTCGTTGAACATTAATGACTGATACATCTTCTTGTTAAAAAATACTCAAACTACAACTGCATGAATCCAAAAAATTAAAAACAAAATACAACTAATAAAAATCAAACAAAAACAAAAACAAAAAATTACTGCAAATGCATTTCTAGAATTCTTGCCACATGCAAAGCTTCGCGTTTGGCCCCATCTTTAATTTGATGCCGACAACTTGAGCCATCTGCTAAAACAATGGCGTCTGGTGCTTGACGAATGGCAGGTAATAACTGCAATTCAGCCATCTGCAAAGACACGGCATGATGTTCACTTTCATAGCCAAAGCTGCCTGCCATACCGCAACAAGAGGACTCAATTAATTGAGGCTGCGCATTTGGAATCATCTTTAACAAAGCAATGATGGGTTTTACAGCATCAAATGATTTCTGGTGGCAATGACCATGTAGCAAAATTTGCTTTTCACACGATTTGAGCTTGGGTATAAAACGACCCGCCTGCGCTTCAGACACTAAAAACTCTTCAAAGGTTTGACTGCCAGCCGCTAGCTTTTGAGCTGAGGGACCGAAATTCATCACCAATAGTTCATCTCGTAGAGTCAAAATACAAGAAGGCTCTAAGCCAATGATCGGAATATTTTTATCTGTGAAGCGGGTAAAGGTGGTTAGTAATTCAGCGATGCTTTCTTTGGCACGATCCACCATGCCGCTAGCTAAATAAGTTCTACCGCAGCAATAATGCCCATTGGTTTTGCGTGGAATATGAACGCTGTAACCGCTAGCTTCTAAAACTCTCACAGCGGCTTGAATGTTCTCGGTTTCAAAGCAACCATTGAAAGTATCCGCCCACAGCACCACAGGTTTTGAACTTGCTAATAGCGCCTCTTCTGAACATCCTAATTGGGAGCGCCAGACAGTGTCTCTGCGCCAAGTGGGCAAACTGCGTTTTGCAGAAATACCCGTGAGTTTTTCGCCCAAATAAGCCAAAGGAGCAACATGATTTCTTAGATTGAATAAAAATGCTAAACCTGGGATGGCTGCTATGGTGTGCGCGTAGCGTGGTAGAGCGGCTATTAATTGATCGCGGAGGGTCCAGCCATGTTTCTTTTTGTAATGACTCAAGTATTCAATTTTCATCTTGGCCATGTCAACGCCTGTTGGGCATTCGCGTTTACAACCTTTGCAACTGACGCACAAATCAAAGACTTCTTTGACTTCATCACTGAAAAGCGCTTCTTGACCTAACTGATTGGATAGCGCCAAGCGCAAGGTATTTGCTCGGCCACGCGTTAAATGTTTCTCATCACGTGTGACGCGATAGCTGGGGCACATCGTGCCTGCGTCAAACTTGCGACAGTGACCATTGTTGTTGCACATTTCTACGGCTTTGGCGAAGCCGCCAGCAGGATCACCACCACTACCGGGGGCGGTGGTTTCTTCGGTCACTGGATTGTTTTGCACATCCCAGCTAGACCAGTCTAAAGAGGTCTTGAGTGGAATGACTTGATAAGTGGGTGGAAAACGGAAGAGGGAGGCATCATCCATTTTGGGTGGATGAATGATCTTGCCGGGATTGAATAAATTATTTGGATCAAACGCATGTTTAATTTCCCCCAAAGCTTCGGTTAATTTGGGGCCAAACTGCCATTGAATCCATTCGCCTCGGCAGATACCATCGCCGTGCTCACCACTGAAAGCACCTTTGTAACGTTTTACCAAAGCGGCCGCTTCTTCGGCAATCGCACGCATCTTTTGTGCGCCATCGCGACGCATGTCCAAAATGGGGCGGACGTGCAAAGTGCCTACGGATGCATGGGCATACCAGGTACCACGTGAACCATATTTAGAAAATACTTCGGTTAAACCTTGGGTGTATTCGGCTAAGCTTTCAAGGGGTACGGCGCAATCTTCAATAAAGCTCACGGGTTTGCCGTCACCTTTTAAGCTCATCATGATGTTCAAGCCTGCCTTACGAACTTCCCATAAATTCTTTTGAGTTTCTGCGTGAATCATTTCAACCACGCAATTTGGATGACCCAAGTCAGCCATTAAGCTCACCAAGTCTTTGACTTTCTTCTCAAGTGGTGCCAATTCCTCACCAGAGAACTCAACCAACAAAATGGCTTCGGGAGTTTTTCTATTGACATCAATCAAAGCAGTTTCAATTACCGATTTAAATGCTGGGTTATTGCGGGATAAGTCAATCATGGTGCGATCAACCAACTCAACTGCTGAGGGAAGTAGTTTCACAATGTGTTGCGCACTGTCCATGGCTTCATAAAAGCTCGTGAAGTTCACCACGCCCAAGGTTTTGTGTTTGGGTAATGGCGAAAGTTTTAAACGCAACTGTTTGTAATACGCCAAGCTACCTTCAGCACCCACCAGCAAATGAGCCAAATTCACTTGACCGTCTTGCGTATAGGGACGCTCACTCTGATTGTTAAAAATATCTAAGTTATAGCCAGCGACCCGGCGCATCACCTTGGGCCATTTTTCCTCAATTTCGGCTTGATGAAGGTGGGCCAAAGATTGCACGAACTGTCCTAGTTGCAAGGCTTTGCCTTGTGCCTCTTTCATGAGGCCAAAGGAAGCGACTTGCCCATCGGCCAACCAAGCATCAATCCCCAACACGTTATGCACCATATTACCGTAAGCAATCGAGCGACTACCGCATGAGTTATTGCCGGCCATACCGCCAATCGTGGCTTGTGCGGCGGTTGAAACATCCACGGGATACCAAAGTTGATGTTTCTTAAGAGCCGCATTTAAATGATCTAAGACTATGCCCGGCTGAACATCCACATAGCCTTGCTCTAAATTGACATCTAAGATATTCCTAAAATATTTGGTGTTATCAATCACTAGGGCAGGCCCTGTGGTTTGGCCGCACTGACTGGTGCCGCCCCCTCGAGGTAAAACGGGTACACCTAAATCAGCTGCAATCTGTATTGCGCTAACAATGTCTTGGGCTGTTTTGGGAACAAATACCGCCAATGGCATGGTTTGATAAATCGATGCATCGGTGGCGTAGCGCCCGCGGCTTGCAGCATCGGTCATGACTTCACCTGAAGTCTCAGAGCGTAAACGCTTGGCTAAAAAGACTGTGTCGGCGATGACTTCTTTGAGAGCGAGGGGCTTGTTCATGCTTTGATGGATTGAGTTAGATTTTCTGTGTCGATGAGTTGCACCACCACATCACGTTTGTTCATGACGTGGCTCATCATCACTTGACGCATGCGAGCACTGTCCCGAGCTTTCAAAGCATCAATCATTTCCTGATGCTCTTTGACAGCCTTTTCCCATTTCAAGCCATCTTGGTTGGAGCGAAAGCGCAGAGCTTCAATTCGGGCATTGACCTGAGCAAATAACTGACTCAATACAGGATTGGCCGCTGCTTGATTGATGGCGTTATGAATCTTTAAATTTAATTTGTAATAGCTCGATAGGTCACGTCTGGCATAGGAGGCCATCATTTCATAATGCATGGCCTCTAGTTCAGAGAGGGCTTCATCACTGATGTTTTTTGCAGCTAATTCACCTGAATAACCTTCTAGGTTGGCAATCACATCAAACGTATGAATCACATCTTCGCGCGTGAGTTGTACGGCAATTGCGCCACGATTGGCAATCAATTCAACCAAGCCATCCGCAGCCAAGCGACGAATGGCTTCTCGGATGGGCGTGCGTGACACATTCAGCTGCTCGGCCAGTTCGCGCTCGTTCAGTTTGCTACCAGGAGCGATGGCACCCTCAACTAAAAGAGAGCGCAATTTCTGAAAAGTGAGCTCGTGCAAGTTTTGTGAATTCAGTTCAATGATGGATGCCATGGGCCTAACCTAAGAATTTCTAAAAAGCTATTTTTGTATACACATTTAATATAACCCATCGCAAATTTAAAAAAAAGTCTAAAAAACCCAATATTTACCTAGTATTTACCACTATAGGGAAAATCATAGCCAATATTTTTTGCATACAAAAATGAAATTTTTCAGAAAATGACTTACACTTCAGTCATCACTATCAACAACACCGAGCGAGACAAACCATGCTAAAACTTGATAATCACTCATCTGGCCGTCACTTTTTACACATTCCTGGACCCAGTCCAGCACCTGCTCGAGTGTTGCGAGCCATCAGTTTTCAGACGATTGACCATCGTGGACCAGAATTTGGCCAACTGGGTTTGAAATTGTTGGCTGACATGCAAAAGATTTTCAAGACCAAGCATCCGGTCATCATTTATCCATCCTCTGGAACGGGTGCGTGGGAGGCTGCTTTGGTCAATACCTTGTCACCGGGGGATCATGTCTTGATGTACGAGACAGGTCAATTTGCGACTTTGTGGCAAAAGTTAGCGGACCGCTTAGGCATCAAAACCGAGTTTTTGGGTAAACCAGGAACAGAGGGTTGGAGATATGGCGTTGATGCTGCGATGATTGAACAGCGCCTCAAAGCAGATACGGCGCACCAAATCAAAGCGGTTTGTGTGGTTCACAATGAAACTTCAACAGGTGTTACTTCTAATATTGCAGCGGTCAGAAAAGCCATCGACGCAGCCAAGCATCCAGCTTTATTGATGGTTGATACGATTTCAGGCCTTGCTTCAGCGGATTACCGTCACGATGAGTGGGGTGTGGATGTGACCGTGAGTGGTTCACAAAAAGGTTTGATGTTGCCCCCAGGTTTGGGTTTCAATGCTTTGTCACCCAAGGCTTTGGAAGCCAACAAAACAGCCAAATTACCCAAAGCTTTCTGGGCCTGGGATGAAATCCTAGAATCAAACAAAACTGGCTACTGGCCGACCACACCATCAACCAACTTACTATACGGTTTGCACGAAGCCTTAGATATGATCTTGACCGAAGGTCTTGATAACGTGTTTGCACGTCATCAGCGTTTAGCCAAAGCTTGTCGATCTGCGGTAGCTGCCTGGGGTTTAGAGGTTCAATGTAAAGACCCTGCTGTGTATTCACCTGTATTGACCGGTGTGGTGACCCCTGAAGGTGTGGATGCTGATAAGTTAAGAAAATTAATTCATGAAAGATACAACCTTTCATTAGGCACAGGTTTAGGAAAAATCAAAGGCAAGATGTTCCGCATTGGTCACTTGGGTGACTGCAATGAGTTGGCACTATTGGGTGCGCTCAGTGGTTGCGAAATGGGCATGAAGGCTTTTGGTATTCACTTAAAAGGCAGTGGAGTGGTGGCAGCACAAAACGAATTGCTTTAAAAGATTGGGGATGGAGGAGACATGAAACACAAACCATACCTCACACAAGCAGACGTCAATGTGTTGTTGCAAGGGGCGAATGATTTTGCTGAAAAAAATCAATTCGCTGTTGCCATTGCGGTGGTCGATGATGGCGGTCATCTTTTAGGCTTTACTCGAAGAGATGGCTGTCCTGCGGTCTCGGCGACCATCGCTCAAGAAAAAGCCAAGTCATCGGCCTTGGGTCGCAAAGAAAGCAAAGCGTATGAAGACATGATCAATGGTGGGCGCATCGCTTACCTTTCGGTGCCCGTATTGCAGGGCATGTTAGAAGGGGGCGTGAACATCATTCATGAGGGTCACACGATTGGTGCGATTGGTGTCTCAGGGGTTAAATCTAGTGAAGATGCTCAAATAGCTAAAGCTGGTATCTCGGCTTGGCTGGCTCAAAACTAATTGAGTTTCCTGCTCTCAGTCTAGGAAATTTCAATACTTCATCTAAAAATTATTAGGGTAAGCCATTAATTCAATGATTCAAATATGGACTAAGTAAGCCCTCTTGGCTAATAATGAGTTCATAAAAAATCATGTGGAGTTTTTGGCATGCCAAGCATCTATGAACAAGGGTTAGATAAAAACCCAGCAAATTTTTCCCCCATCACGCCTTTAAGCTTTATTGAGCAAACGGCCAAGATTTACCCCAATAAGACGGCGGTGATTCATGGTTCCTTAACCCGCACTTGGGCACAAACGTACGCACGTTGCAGGCAACTAGCGAGTGCACTGATTCAAGCTGGAGTCAGTGCGGGTGATACGGTTGCGGTGATGTTGCCCAACACGCCACCCATGGTTGAAGCTCATTTTGGTATTCCGATGGTGGGTGCAGTATTAAACGCCTTGAACACTCGTTTAGATTCTGAAGCGATTGCCTTCATGTTGAATCATGGTGAGGCCAAGGTGGTCATTGTGGATGCTGAATTCAGTTTGACCATGAAAAAAGCATTGGCCATGGCTTTGGCTGAAAAACCAAGAGATATTTTGGTCATTGATGTTAAAGATATTGAATACGATGGCCCGAGCGAGACCTTGGGTTCGATTGAATATGACTCATTTATTGCTAAAGGGGATCCCAATCATGAATGGCGTATGCCTGAAGATGAATGGGAATCCATTTGTTTAAATTACACCTCAGGAACCACCGGAAACCCTAAGGGTGTGGTTTATCACCATCGTGGTGCCGCCATCAATGCAATTTCCAATGTGCTGGAGTGGGATATGCCCAAGCATCCAGTTTATTTGTGGACCTTGCCCATGTTTCATTGCAATGGCTGGTGTTTTCCATGGACCATTGCCGCCCGAGCCGGCATCAATGTTTGTTTGCGAAAAGTGGATGCAACATCCATTTTGAATGCTATGCGCACTTATCAGGTCACGCATTATTGTGCCGCTCCGATTGTTCATGGTCTTTTGGTGAATGCACCCAATGAACTCAAAAAGGATTTGCCGGTTGGCATCAAAGGTTTGATTGCTGGCGCTGCTCCTCCTGCAGCAACGATTGAAGGCATGGAGCAGATGGGGATTGAGTTAACTCATGTATACGGGCTTACAGAAGTCTACGGACCTGCAGCTATCTGCGTAAAACATGAAGAGTGGAATGACATGGATGTGGGCGAGCGCGCTAGATTGAATGCTCGTCAAGGAGTCAGGGTAATTTTGCAAGAAGGCATGACTGTCATGAACCCTGAAACCATGCAAGAGGTTCCTGCTGATGGAGAGACCATTGGTGAAATTATGTTCCGCGGTAACATCACAATGAAGGGTTATTTAAAGAACAAGGCCGCGACCCAAGAGGCATTTGCGGGAGGTTGGTTTCATTCGGGAGACTTGGCTGTCAAATATCCTGATGGATACGTCAAGATCAAAGATCGCAGCAAAGACATCATCATTTCTGGGGGTGAAAACATTTCCTCCATTGAGGTTG
>JALRCP010000019.1 GCA_023257325.1 Polynucleobacter sp.
CCAATGATCAACTCACGTTGACCACGACCGATAGGTACCATCGCATCAATAGACTTCAAACCAGTTTGAACTGGTTGGCTAACTGATTGACGATCAATAACACCTGGAGCAACTTTTTCAATAACGTCTGTTAATTTAGCGTTGATTGGGCCTTTGCCGTCAATTGGCTGACCCAAAGCGTTCACAACACGACCCAATAACTCTGGACCTACTGGAACTTCAAGAATACGACCTGTACATTTAACAGCGTCGCCTTCACGAATGTGCTCGTATTCACCCAAAATAACAGCACCCACTGAATCACGCTCTAAGTTCAGCGCAAGACCTAATGTGTTGTTTGGGAACTCAAGCATTTCGCCTTGCATCACGCCTGAAAGGCCATGCACGCGGCAAATACCGTCTGTTACGGAAATAACTGTGCCTTGATTACGGACTTCGGCGCCAGCGCCTACACCGCTAATTCGGCTCTTGATCAGCTCACTGATCTCTGATGGGTTGAGTTGCATTTGCTTACTCCTGGGATCTTATTCGGTTATGCGCTAAGAGCGGCTTGCATCGACACTAAGCGGGCTTTTACTGAAGTGTCCAACACTTCATCGCCAACTTGTACGCACACACCGCCAATCAATTCTGGGTCTACATTTACTGTAGGACGTAGCTCTCTTCCGCCAAAGCGCTTCTTTAATGTTGATAACAAACTTTTAAGTTCTTCACCTTGCAGCGGGAACGCGCTTGTTATCACAACTTCAGCCGCACCTTCTTGAGCATTTTTTAAAGCTGTAAATTGAGCAGAGATTTCTGGCAAAGCAAGAAGGCGATGATTTTGCGTCAAAACTTCCACAAAATTTTTCACCATATCTGATGGCTTTGTCTTCATACCGCTCAACAAAATTTGTAACAAATCTGCCGCAGCCAATTTTGGGTCATTAGCTACTGCTAGCAAATCTGGATTGCTAGCAATTTGCGCCAATTCCTCTAGTTGCTCTGCAAATGAAGCCAAGTCCGCAGGCTTTGCGCTTCTAAAAAGAGCTTCTGCGTATGGACGGGCAATGGTAGCTAAATCGGCCATATCAAAGCTCTGCCTTTAACTGATCCAATAAACCAGCGTGCGCTTTGGCATCCACTTCACGACGCAAAATTTGCTCAGCGCCTTTAACGGCTAAAGCAGCAACTTCGGCACGCAATGCATCTCTTGCACGAGTGACTTGTTGTTCAGCTTCTGCTTTTGCTTGAGCAATAATACGAGCTGCCTCGGCTTGGGCATTTGCCTTAATTTCTTCAGCAGATAGCTGTGCACGCTTTTCAGCATCAGCAATGCGCTGAGTACCTTCATTGCGAGCCTCTGACAATGCTTGTTCAGCACGCTTTTTTGCAGACTCTAGATCAGCTTTACCGCGCTCTGCGGCAGCCAAACCATCAGCCACTTTAGTGGCACGCTCGTCTAATGCTTTTACCAATGGTGGCCAAACAAACTTGGCAACAACCCACCACAAGATAAAAAAGACGACCATCTGCGCGAATAATGTCGCGTTTAGGTTCACGGTTGATTCCTTTCGGTCACGATGACAAATACTTACGGGCGCGCAATTTGCGCCCGTCAATAAGTACTAATTACTTAATTACAGCAAGTAATGGGTTTGCGAATGCAAACAACATCGCAACACCAACACCGATCAAGAACGCAGCGTCAATCAAACCAGCCAACAAGAACATCTTAGTTTGTAGTGGCTCCATCAATTCTGGTTGACGAGCACAAGCTTCAATGTACTTACCACCCATCAATGCGATACCCAAACAAGCGCCGATCGCACCTAAACCGATAATGATGCCAATACCGATTGCTGTTAAACCTTGAATGTGAGCTAGAAATTCTTGCATGTTGACTCCTAAATAAAAAAACAGTTAGTAAAAAAAATTAGTGGTGGCTGTGTGCTTGCCCGATGTAAACCAAGGTCAACATCATAAAGATGAAGGCTTGCAACAAAATCACCAAAATATGGAAAATCGCCCAAGCCGAACCAGCAATAACATGGCCCACGAAACCTAGGAACGATAAGTCGACACCAAAATGCCAGATGCCGCCTAACAGAGCGATTAGCAAGAAAACCAATTCGCCTGCATACATGTTGCCAAAAAGTCGCATACCCAAAGACACGGCCTTAGCAATAAATTCAATGATGTTCAAAACCAAATTAAACGGTGCTAAGTACCACTTGGCACCAAATGGGGCAGAAAGCAATTCGTGTACAAAACCACCCACACCTTTAGCCTTGAAGCTATAGAAAATCATCAACACTAAAACGGACATTGAAAGACCCAAGGTGCCATTTAAGTCTGTAGTTGGAACCAATTTGTGATGGGGCACATGGACGTCACCGAAATTGGCCAACAAGCCATTGATACCATGAACCCAGTCAACTGGGACTAGGTCCAATGTATTTAACAAAATAATCCAGCAAAAAACAAATAGGGCCAACGGCGCAATGAATGTGCGATCACCGTGAACGATACTTTTTGATTGAGTTTCAACTAACTCAACCAACATTTCTACCAAAGCTTGGAAGCGACCAGGAACTCCAGCAGTCACTCGACGTGCGGCCATCAACAAAAAACCGACCACGATGAGGCCCATCATCAGCGACCAGAAAATCGTATCTAAGTTCAGCACTGAAAAATCAACAATAGCCTCTTGCTTGCCATGCAAAGTATTCAAATTTTGCAAATGCTCTGCAATGTATTCGGTAGGTGTTAATGCCTTGCCTTCAGTTGCCATTGTTACTTCCCTTTGTCCTTATCAAACTGCCGTTCACTTTAAAAACCATGCCAACACATAACATTTCAGCACCAGTACATAAGTTAACAACAGCGGTAACCAATCCAATTGCGGATATAAAACAATCACCAAAAAAAACATTGCAATCGTTGCAATGATTTTTATTAACTCTCCCGTTACAAGAGCAAATACTGACGCCCCCGAAACCGCCGCCTTACTCGTCTTACCAGCCAAGACTTTTGCACGCATCGCAAAAAGCCCCGCGGGCACAATTGCAACCAAGCCACCAAGCAAAGCGGATATGGCGGAAGAGTCTAAGCCAAGCGGCTTACCCTTTGCTGACCATGCTATGCAAGATATTGCGGTCACAATCGCCTGGAGCACAAATAAACGTTTCACTGAAATCTTGCTGGGTCGCAAGGCCTTAGCCCCTAGAATTTCTTCAAGCTCAGCCTTGCTGTAAAGTTTGACGTCTTCTTTTGAGTCGTCTAACTCATTGTCCCAAATGGCATTTCTATCAGATTCCGCCTTTTGTACATCTCTAGACATAAAGCCCCGAGATTTTACAGAATGAGAGCCCTTGGGGTCAATGTAATTCATAAAAAATTCACATTACTCCAGGTCCAAGGTCTTGAAAAAGCTATCTAACTCATCTAATTGGCTAAATTTAATTTTTATTTCTCCGCCACGCTTTTTTGCCTTAATTTCTACGGACAAATTGAACTTGTCTGAGAAAAGACCTTCTAAACGTTTTAAATCTGGGTCGGCATGATTCGAGGTCTTTGTTTTTAGTGGTTTTTTACCTTTTAAAGCCAATCCTGTGACGGCTTTTTCTGTTTCTCGAACCGATAGCCCTGAAATCATGATTTTTTGCGCCAAACTCACTTGGGCTGCTGAATCCAATGGCAAAAGGGCGCGAGCATGCCCCATCTCTATGTCACCCTTCATCAACATGGCTTGAACAGGTTTTGCAAGCTGTATAAGTCTCAATAAATTAGTGACCGCACTTCTGGATTTGCCAACCGCTTGAGCTGCTTTTTCATGGGTATAACCAAACTCCTCAATCAACCTAGCAAGACCATTGGCTTCTTCTAAGGCATTGAGATCCTCACGCTGCATGTTTTCAATCAAAGCCATCGCTGCAGTGGCTTGATCATTGGCCTGTTTAATTAGAACAGGCACCTCTTTTAAGCCCGCCAAACTGGCTGCTCTAAAGCGACGCTCGCCAGCAATGATTTCATACTTACCGTTGGCAATCGCCCGCACCAGTAAAGGCTGCATAACCCCTTGTTCTTTAATGCTCTCTGAGAGCTCCTGAAGGGATGCGTCCACCATGTTCTTTCGTGGCTGATATTTGCCCGCTTGAAGTTGTGTCAATGCCAATGTGGCAACACCATTGTTAGCGGGTTTTTCTGATGCGCCCAACAGAGCTTCTAAGCCGCGGCCTAAGCCCTTTTTTTTATTTGTGGTCATATAGGATTCCGTTACATTGTTTTAATGCGCTGAATCATCTCAGCACCAAATTGCATATAGGCCTGCGCGCCTCTAGAACTCTTATCAAACGTTACGCCGGGCATGCCATAAGAGGGGGCTTCAGCCAAGCGCACATTACGAGGAATAATTGTGTTGAAAACCTTATCGCCGAAATGTGCCGTCAACTGATCTGAAACCTGTTGTTGCAAGGTGGTGCGTGGGTCAAACATCACGCGCAACAGGCCGATGATGGTCAAGTCTGGATTTAAATTGGCATGGACTTGTTTGATGGTATTGACCAAGTCAGACAAGCCTTCCAAGGCAAAGTATTCGCACTGCATTGGAACAATCACCCCGTTGGCTGCGCACAAACCATTTAAGGTCAACAGCGACAAGGCAGGAGGGCAGTCAATCAAAATAAAATCATATTGATTGTCCACTTTTTCTAAAGCGTCTTTGAGCCTTTCTTCGCGCCGATCAATTTCAACCAATTCAACTTCTGCTCCAGCTAGCTCGCGATTAGCCGGTAAAACATCATAGCCTCCAGTTTCTGACTTAATTCTGGTGCTCAAGACGTCAGATAAACCAATCAATACGTGATAAACACTCTGATTGAGCGACATTTTGTCTATGCCTGAACCCATGCTGGCATTACCCTGAGGGTCAAGGTCAACCACCAAGACTCGCTGGTTTTGCGCAGCCAAACTAGCTGCCAAGTTGACCGTGGTGGTGGTTTTTCCAACGCCACCTTTTTGATTGGCCACACAAAATATCTTTGCCATATTGATCTTTAATGATTTGTTAAATGTTAAGCATTCAATTCTCTCACGCGCACCAACTCAAATAAGCGCCTTTCAGCCTTGAGTGTGGGTACGTTTAGGAGATGGTTATTTTTGATTTTCCATGAGCTGGGAATCGTTGCTAAATCCTCATCCAATATTTTGGCCTTCATTGCCCAAGCCTCACCATCGCTCAACAACATTGGCTCAGATAAACTTAAGAACTTGCCAAAATCAGAAAAAGCTCTTGAAATACAACAGCTTATAGTGTTTAACAAGTTGGGGGCGCTGTCTTCAATTCGAGCACCATGCACAGTGACATTTTTCAGCAATAACTTATTCGCAATGTGCTGTAAAAAAACTGTTTTTTTCTGCACAACTTCCATCAAATGAACTTGCCACTCTGGGCGACAAATTGCGAGGGGAATACCTGGTAAGCCACCACCAGTTCCTAAGTCTGCCACCGCAAAAACCTGGCCTTTAGAAATAAATTTTTCTGCAAACTCATCTAGATACGGTAAAACAACCAGCGAATCTAGTAAGTGCAAGCTGAGGGACTCCTCTAAATCATGAATCGCGGACAAGTTATGCGTTTTATTCCAACGTTGAAACTCGATTAAATAATCCAATAGGCAGTCCACTTGCTCTTGAGAAACCTTTAATCCCATCGCCTGAATGCCGTTAATCAGCCGTTTATCCAAGTCAGTTCTTATTGATTTATCCTGCATTAACTGACCGTTAGGCGTCGGCCTAAACCCTTTTTTAGATGAATCAACAACAATGAGATGGCCGCTGGAGTGACCCCTGAAACACGTGAGGCCTGGCCTAGCGTGCTGGGCTTATGCAAATCAAGCTTTTGTTGAACTTCTTTTGATAGACCCAATACCTGCGAATAATCAATGTCTGCTGGTAAGTTGAGCTCTTCATAATGCACATGTCTAGCAATTTCAGCTGCTTGTCGATCAATATATCCTTGATATTTAACGGCAATTTCAACTTGCTCCGCAATTTGATCTCTTAAAACCACGTCCTGGTCTAAAGGTTCGGCACCCCAACGCCCATCAAAAGAGCTGGTTAGGTTTTCATATGTAATGCCTGGGCGACGCAAAAGATCAGCCAAGCTATATTCATGGGTAATTACTTGCCCTAAAAGCTGCTGTGATTCTTCTGGTGTGATTAGCTTTGGGCTAACCCAGGTTGATTTAAGGCGCTGTGTTTCACGTGAAACAGCCTCTTTTTTCTTGCAGAAAAATGCCCATCGCTGATCATCCACTAAGCCAAGCCTTCTACCAACTTCAGTTAGTCGGTCATCAGCATTATCTTCTCGCAAACTTAGGCGGTACTCTGCTCGGCTAGTAAACATTCGATAAGGCTCTTGAACACCCTTAGTAATTAAATCATCTACCAAAACGCCTAAATAGGCCTGATCCCGCTTTGGATACCAAGCCTCCATTTCTTTTGCGGAAAGGGCGGCGTTGATTCCCGCCAATAACCCTTGAGCCGCGGCCTCTTCATAGCCAGTTGTTCCGTTAATTTGTCCCGCAAAGAACAAACCTTTGATGCTTTTAGTCTCCAAGCTTGGCTTCAAGGCCCTAGGATCAAAATAATCATATTCAATGGCATATCCCGGGCGCACAATCATGGCATTCTCAAGCCCAGGAATGCTCCTGACCAAATCCCACTGCACATCAAACGGCAGACTGGTTGAAATACCATTGGGGTAAAACTCATGAGTTGTTAAACCTTCTGGCTCCAAGAATATTTGGTGGCTGTCTTTACCGGAAAATCGATGTATTTTGTCTTCTATGGAAGGGCAGTATCTAGGGCCGACCCCCTCAATCACCCGGTATACATTGGGGAGCGATCTAAGCCACCCCGAATGATGTCATGCGTTTTTTGATTGGTATGAGTAATCCAGCAGGGAAGTTGCTTGGGGTGAAACTCTGGCCTCCCCAAATATGAGAAGACTGGCAAAGGATCCAAATCACCAGGCTGTTCTTGCATGACTGAAAAGTTAATTGTTCTTCCATCAATTCTTGGGGGCGTACCGGTTTTGAGACGCCCCTGAGGTAATTGAAGCTCTTTTAGGCGGCTAGATAAACGAATGGCCGCAGGATCTCCAGCGCGGCCACCTGAGTGGTTATCTAACCCAACGTGAATTTTTCCATCTAAGAATGTTCCTGCTGTTAAAACAACCTTAGGGGCATAAAAACTCAAGCCCAGCTGAGTTGTTGCACCGAGCACTTCATCGCCCGAAACAATTAAATCATCGACGGCCGCCTGAAAAATTGTTAGGTTTTTTTGATTTTCAAGCTTTGATCTCATTGCCGTCTTATAAAGCGCACGATCGGCCTGGGCTCTGGTCGCCCTCACAGCAGGCCCCTTACTAGAATTTAATATCCTGAACTGTATGCCGGCGCGATCCGTCACCTCGGCCATGGCTCCGCCCATGGCATCAATTTCTTTGACAAGATGGCCCTTACCAATCCCGCCAATGGAGGGGTTACAGCTCATGGCTCCGAGAGTTTCAATGCTGTGTGTCAGCAAGAGGGTGTTACAACCCATCCTGGCCGACGCCAAAGCGGCCTCTGAGCCCGCGTGACCACCGCCAATCACTATCACATCGAATTGAATTGAAAAGTTCATAGAAAATACTCAGTCAGGGCGGGGATGATATCACCCCACAAGATTTGCCTCAACGATTTCTGCGCCCAGGTGTTTCACGTGAAACACCTGCAGCTAGGCAAGCAATTGAAAATACCTTAGCGCATCAACGATTGTTTTGATAATCAAGGCAGAAACCACGGCAATGAATATTTTTCGAATAAAGCCGTTACCGTGCCTTAAAGCATAGTGCGAGCCAAAAATACTACCGAGGATATTAAGAAGCATCATTGCAAATCCCAGAGCCCAGGCCATGTGCCCAAAGGATGCAAACAGCAGTATGGCTGCAAAATTTGTGGTGGCATTGACCAACTTGGTAGCCGCTGACGCATGAAGAAAATCAAAGCCAAAAATTCTTATGAAGCCAATTAAAAGAAAGCTTCCTGTGCCGGGGCCGAAAAAGCCATCATAAAAACCAACTCCACCCCCCAGCAAAGCCGCATGAATCATTTTCTTTTTCCCATCCACCACCGGCATGTGGCTTGAGCCCATGCTTGGTTGCCTCAAGGTATAGATCAATAACCCAATCAAAATGGCCGGCAAAAGCACCCTAAACACATCTGCCGACATGCTTTTAACCACAGCCGCCCCAACAAAAGAACCCACGAATGCTGACAAGATAGCAGGAGTTAAAATGAAATAAGGCAAATTAACTGACTTTAAATATCTTTTAGCAGCAATTAATGTTCCGCCAATAGAGGCTAATTTATTGGTGCCGAGCAATGTTGCTGGATTTGAATTGGGATAAATGGCAAAAAGAGCAGGGACCTGAATTAAGCCACCACCTCCAGCAACAGAATCAACAAAGCCCGCTCCAAAGGCGGCAATAAACAACAATAAAGTTGTCCAATGAAATAAATCAATTTCCATTGGGGTCTTTGCTTAACAGTAAGTCTGCTAATTTTTCTGCAATCATCATCGTTGGCGCAGCCGTATTCCCTGAGGTAATCGTAGGCATCACGCTGGCATCTGCAACGCGCAATCTTTGAACTCCAAAAACCCTTAATTTTGAATCAACCACAGCCATGGGGTCAGTTGACACGCCCATCTTGCAAGTTCCTACAGGATGGAAAATAGTTGTTCCAATATTTCCAATTTCTTCTAACAACTGCTCATTTGATTGAGCCTTGATGCCTGGCCGATACTCTTTGGCTTCATATTCAGCGAAAGCTGGCTGACCCACAATCGAACGTGTTAATTTCACCGAATCAACGGCCACTTTTTTATCATCATCCGTACTCAAATAATTTGGATCAATGACTGGGGGAGCCAATGGGTCTGGTGTTGCAATATGAACGGAGCCGCGCGAGCTTGGCCTCAGGTTACAAACACTCGCGGTAAAAGCATTAAAGGTGTGAAGTGGATCCCCAAATTTATCCAGAGATAGCGGTTGAACGTGATACTGAATATTGGGTCGCTCTTGCTCCTCAGAAGATTTGGCAAATGCGCCTAACTGAGATGGCGCCATCGACATGGGTCCGCTTCGGGTTAATAAATATTGAATGCCGATTGAAAGCTTTCCCCACCAATGAGACGCCAACTTATTTAAGGTTTTAAGCCCCTTAATTTTGTAGACCATTCGAATTTGCAAATGGTCCTGCAAGTTTTCACCGACCCCGGGCAAATGTTGAATCATTGGTATTCCGATAGGCTCAAGTCTGTCTTTGTTGCCAATACCAGAGCGCTCCAGAATTTGTACAGAGCCAATCGATCCAGCACACAAAATTACCTCTCCAGAGGTTTTTGCTTCCTGATGGATGCCATTCACAGAAAAAGAAGCGCCAACACACCGAGACCCCTCAAAAATTAAACGATTAACTCCAGCGGAGGTCAACGCGGTTAAATTTTTGCGGTGACGAATCGGCTTGATAAATGCTTGTGAAGCATTGAGACGCCAGCCATTTTTTTGTGAAACATCAAAATAGGAAGAGCCAAAATTACTGCCCCGATTGAAATCTTCTACAGGGGGAATGCCCGCTTGTTCGGCGGCATGTCGAAACACATCAAGCACTTTCCACTTCAAGCGCTGTTTATCAACCCGCCACTCACCACCCACCCCATGAAAGTCTGAGGGGCCAGAATGATAATCTTCCATTTTTTTAAAATGCTTCAAGACCGCATCCCAAGACCATGAAGGGTCTTCGGCTTGAGTTGCCCACGCATCATAATCTTGAGACTGCCCGCGCATATAAATCATCCCATTAATTGAGGATGAACCGCCCAAGACTTTTCCTCTTGGATAAATCAAGCTTCTATGATTTAAGCCATGCTGTTCTTTGGTTTTAAAAAGCCAATCTGTTTTAGGATTGTTAATGCAATACAAATATCCAACTGGGATGTGTATCCACAGATAACTATCTTTAGCGCCCGCATCAATTAATAGGACATTCTTCCTGGAATCGGCTGACAATCGATTGGCCAAAACACAACCCGCACTACCAGCCCCAACAATAATGTAGTCATACACTTTTTCGGTTGAGTAGGCCGATACAGTCATTGAATCAGTTCTGTCTTTTTAAATATTCGCGCCAAGCCGCCTGAGCACTTTCACTCAGGGAGTCTACGGGTATGCGCTGGGAAGACTGCATAATCATCAAAGCATAAGGCTTTGCAAGAGACGCTGCTTGAGGGCAAAGCTGTAAAGCCTCGCCAACCGATGGTGAGGATTCTCTCCAATAATTAATGGCTGCCTCAAGTTCTTGAATAGAAATAAACAACATGGAACACCGTTAATTAGCAAGCATCGTGCCACGACAATTTTTATTGCCGCAACGACATTCATAGTCTT
>JALRCP010000054.1 GCA_023257325.1 Polynucleobacter sp.
CAAACGATCGGACGGGCATTCTCTATGCAATTGCAAAGATTCTTGCAGAACATCACATCTCATTACACACTGCAAGAATTAACACGCTAGGCGAAAGAATTGAGGACGTTTTCTTGTTGGCTGGTGAAAATTTATCCAAAGATTCAAAAATACAAATTCAACTTGAAACAGAAATCTTAGAGGCTTTGGCGGTTTAAGATTATTTCAACTGCAAGAGTTTTAGCATCTGCTCTTCATCAAGGACCGCAATACCAAGCTCTTGGGCTTTCTCTAGCTTGCTGCCAGCCTCTTCACCTGCGACAACATAGTGGGTTTTTGCCGACACAGAACCAGCTACTTTGGCACCTGCTTTTTCCAACATGGCTTTGGCCTCATCTCTCGATAAGGTTGGCAAAGTACCTGTTAGAACAAATGTTTTCCCAAGCAATTCAGGCAGTATCGAAGATTGCTCAACCTGAAGCTCAATGCCCGATGCTAAAAGCTGTTCAATGACCTCACGATTGTGGCTCTCACTAAAAAAGCTGACCAAGGATTGAGCCACTACTGGCCCAACATCATTAACTTGTAAAAATTCTTCTTCAGTAGCTGACATAACTTGATCAATACTGCCAAAATGCTTGGCCAAATCCTTGGCGGTACTCTCACCAACATGGCGAATACCTAAAGCAAAAATAAATCGTGCCAAGGTATTCTTTCTGGAGTGATGAATCGCTTGAAGTAGATTCTCCGCTGACTTTTCACCCATCCTGTCTAGATTGGCCAGAGCCATCAGACCCAGTCGATACAGATCAGCGGGCGTTCTGACAATTTCTAAATCAACCAGTTGATCCACGATTTTCTCGCCAAGACCATCAATGTCCATGGCTCTACGCTGAGCAAAATGTAATAAAGCCTGTTTGCGCTGGGCAGGACAAAAGAGTCCACCACTACAACGAGCAACTGCCTCATCTACCTGTTTCTCAATGTGAGAACCACAGATGGGGCAATGAATAGGCATCATAAAAGTGGTCGCTGTTGGAGGACGCTTGTCCTTGATTGCTGAGACCACTTCCGGAATCACATCCCCTGCCCGCCTCACAATCACCGTATCCCCAATATGAATGTCCTTACGTCGAACCTCATCTTCATTGTGTAAAGTCGCATTTGTCACAGTCACACCGCCAACCACGACCGGCGATAAACGTGCCACAGGTGTGATGGCACCTGTTCGCCCCACTTGAACATCAATACCTAGAACAGTGGTCAACGCCTCTTGTGCTGGATATTTGTGCGCAACCGCAAATCTAGGAGCCCTAGATACATAGCCCAAGTCTTCCTGCAAATCTCTGGAGTTAACTTTGTATACAACGCCGTCAATGTCATACGGCAATTGATCACGTAATGCACCCATGCCTTGATAGAAGTTCATTAACCCATCAATAGATTGAACCACAGCGCGATGCTCACAAACAGGCAGACCCCAAGATTGATATAAGTTGAGTAACTCAAAATGAGTTTTCGGAATGAGGCTACTTGGCTCACACTGTCCAATGCCATAGGCAAAAAAAGACAAAGTTCGTTGTGCGGTAATTTTAGGATCTAACTGCCGTAAGCTGCCTGCTGCCGCATTTCTAGGATTGGCGAATGTTTTTTCGGATTTTGCAATCGCTGCTTGATTGAGGGCTTCAAAGTCTTTATGAGTCATAAAGACCTCACCACGAACATCCAAAATATCAGGAAGTGATTCACCCCTTAGCTTTAAAGGAATCGCCTTAATCGTACGAATGTTCGCGGTCACGTCTTCACCGCTATAACCATCCCCACGTGTGGCTGCTTGAGTTAAAAGCCCTTTCTCGTAACGTAAAGAGACAGCCAAACCGTCAAACTTTAATTCCGCCGCATATTCCACTGAGGTTAAATTCAAGCCATCACGACAACGCTTATCAAAGGCGGCAGCTTCTTTATCCTCCAAAGCATTATTTAAAGACAGCATGGGGACGACATGCTTTACCTCGGAGAATAAGTCTCCCACATGACCGCTCACTCTTTGTGATGGTGAATCAGGTGTAACCCACTCTGGATGAAGTTGCTCTAACGCCAACAACTCTCGGTAGAGTTTGTCATATTCAATATCTGGAAGGATGGGCTCATCTAAAACGTAGTAGGCGTGATCCAAACTTGCCAACTCGTCTTTCAGCCATGAGTAGCGCGCTGAATCTGACATATCAGCTCTATGAGAAAAGTCTGCTGGCTGTGGCTGACCCAGCAGGAATACCCTGTTGATTCATGGATTGATAAATTTGCTCTAACTGACTCACAATAGTTGAAACAGCCTCATCCACGAGGGGTCTACCCGCATCATCCACCAAATGACCATTGAGAGACTCGGCTAAAAGTTTGGCATCGTCAAGCATCAGCTGAAATGGCTGGGTTTCTTGAGGAACTCTTGGCAAATCAAGCAATAAAGTAACCATGCCAATGCTGGCCTTGCTTGAATCATCTCTTAAGAAATTCGCTTGATCTGCCACTAATTTATAAATCACTTGATGCTGGATAACACGCTGATATTCACGCCCATCACGAGAAAGAATCAATCCAGCTTTCGTGGCTACATTTTGAATAGTCGCCAAATTCCAATGTGATTCTTTAGGAATCACTGTGACGCCTAACTGAATATCACTTTGAGCTGCAAACTGATCCAAGACTTTTGCAGCTTCAATTGTTTCAGCAGTCGGAGGCAAATCTACTTCAGCATCCAAAGCATTGGCCAATACTTGAACTTTGGAAACAAAATCAGACAAATCAACTACACCGATTGGGCCAGTACGATTGGCCAATTGAATGGCAATCTGCAATTCAGTGTAAGTATTATTTGAGTTAATTCCTTCCCAATTGGAGTTCGTATTTAAACCCTCAAATAAACATGTAAATGCATTGTATTTAGGCCATTCATTGAGGTGACCCAGAATTTCTGAACCGGAGATGGCCTCAGGTAAACGCAATACTCCGACACAGTCAATCAATGGGTCAATCTTGCCAATCAATTGAATGATAGGAGGTGTTACTACCTCTTCTTGGATCGCTAAAGTGGGTTCCGCTCTTTGATTGTGGTCATTATGAGCAGATTCCAATGGAGGTTCAATCGAGTCAACTACATGATCTTCTTGTTCCACCTTGCGAATACGCATGGCGTTATAAATCATCACAAGGATTAGTAAAACAAATCCAATAAGACCTAATGAGAGCTGAAGCTCAGACAAGCCAAGAGACGTGGCGAGTTCAGCAAACCAAATCATTAGGCAGCCTCAACCATCGTTGCTGCCGCCTCAAGATCAACGGCCACGATTCTTGAAACACCCTGCTCTTGCATCGTTACACCAATTAACTGATGAGCAATTTCCATGGTGATCTTATTGTGAGAAATGAACACAAACTGAGTGTTTTTAGACATTCTTGACACCATGTCAGCGTAACGACCTGTATTGGCGTCATCCAATGGTGCGTCCACCTCATCCAATAAACAGAAAGGTGCTGGATTGAGTTGGAATAATGAGAACACCAAAGCGATCGCAGTAAGAGCTTTTTCACCCCCTGAAAGCAAGTGAATGGTTGAGTTCTTTTTACCTGGGGGTTGAGCCATCACTTGAACACCAGAGTCCAGGATTTCCTCACCCGTCATGACCAACTTGGCATTACCACCTCCAAATAAATCGGGGAACAGTTTGGCAAAGTGCTCATTGACTTGATCAAATGTGCCTTGCAACAGTTCTCTGGTTTCAGAGTCAATCTTCTGGATTGCATCTGTCAAGGTGTTAATGGCTTCATTCAAGTCAGCCGACTGAGCATCCAAGAAAGTTTTACGTTCTTGTGCACTGGCCAACTCCTCAAGAGCGGCCATATTGACGGGTCCCAAACCTTGAATCTCCTGGTTCAGCTTATTGACTTCAGATTGCAGTGTGCTGACTTTCATATCAGGAGTTAAACGAGCTTTGAGTTCTTCAACATTCGCCTCTGCATCTAAGAGCATGGTGGCAAATTGCTCTACATTCAAACGAGCAGCCTGCTCTTTTAATTGCAACTCCATGGCCTTATCTCTCAAAGGTTGGAGGCTTCTCTCAAGAGTTAATCGAGCTTCATCACCCTCACGCAAACGATGTGAAATAGCATCCATCTCCGTTCTGGCATTCGCTAATGCTGCTTCACGTGCACTTCTTTGAGTCAATAGACTTTGCAATGATTCCTGAGCAGCTTCATCCGATAAAGTCTGCAACTCTTCTTGAGTATTACTCAAACTTACCTGAATATCACTGACTTGCTGTTGCGCAGATTGTTGATCGCGAGTTAGATCGGATAAACGTTGAACTAGAGTTCTTGTATTGAATGAGGCTTCACTGGCCTCACGTTCAGCTAAGCGCAATGCCTCACGAGCTTGCTCTAAAGAATGTTGAGCAGCTTGATAGGCATCTTGAGCATGAGTTAGGCTTTCACCATGAATACCTTTTTCATTTTGGGCCTGGTCTAACTCAGACTGACCTTGATCTCTGGATTGTTGAAGCTCACCAGCTTGTTGCGTAACCTCTTGTAGCTCTCTTTGAATCTGCTCAGCCTGAGTCCGATACTTTTCATCGGCTTGAGCCAATTGCAAACGCTCTACTTCGAGGTTATGAGCCTCACGAACGGCCTGTTCAGCAGTTTGTCTGGCTTGTTGCGCCAATTGATGCGCTTGTTGATAAGCAGATTGAGTTCGATTGGCTTCACTTTGAGCCTCATCGAAAATCAATTGCTGAGCTTTGAGTTGCAAATCAAGGTTTTCAATCTCTTGACCCCTAGCCAAAAGACCCGCTTGCTCTGAATCCTCAGCATAAAGCTGCAAACTCACTCGGCTAATCATGTGACCTTCTTTAACTAAAAGAACACCACCCTGAGGCAATTGGTCACGACGACGCATCGCATCATCTAGACTATCAGCAATAAATACATTGCCCAACCATTCTTGAACCACAGCTTTAATGCCAAAGTCTTTGACTTGAACACGACTCATCAGACTCGTCAAACCGGCAGCACTGATATCTGAATTGGAAACACCCTGACCAGAATAGAAAGCTAAGCGTGATGGAGGTGCATCCTGGGCCATACGAACTGCTTCAGATAAATCAGAAGCTTGAAGTGCAGTCACACGCTCACGCAAAACTGCTTCTAGGGCAGTTTCCCAACCTTTTTCAACTTGGATGTCCTGCCATAAACGTTGCTTTTTATTGAGGCCTTTTTGCTCCAACCAAGGCCCCACCTTTGCCTGAGCCTGAACTTTTTCTTGCAAAGCCTGTAAGGCACTCAAACGTGCTTGAGTTTGATTAAGTGCCGAAGAGGATTCTTGCAAGGTTTGTTGAGCTTTTTGTCTTGCAGCGTCAGCTTCTGGAACGTTGACTTGGGCAGACTCAGACAACTCTTGAGCTTCATCTGCTTTGCGTTGAGCCATGCTTTGACGGTCTGTGGCTAAGCTGAGAGCCTCGGCATCAGGCTTAACAAGAGAGGCCATATCAGCATTTAATCTCTCTTGTCGTTGGTGCAATTGATCAAGTTGTCGACCCGCCGCCAAAACACGCTCTGCCAAACTAGCCAAGCGCTGATCCGTTGAGGACACAGTCTGACGCGCAATATCTAAAGCCTTTTGTGCTTCTAAATAGGCCACCTCTTGAGCGGGCATTTTTTCTTGAACTGCTTGCAAAGCCTCAGCAAAACGTTCCTCGTTTTCGCGAGCCAGCTCTAAGTCAATGTTGGTTTGACGCAAAGATTCAGCAGCAGCCAGCTCTTGCGATGACCAGCGCAGTAATTGTGCTTGCAAATCAGAAATCTGCTGCTGTAAACGAGCACGAGATTCTTGAACGTAACGAATTTCATTTTCTAGCTTGCCAACTTCAGCATTAACTTCGTATAACTCACCCTGAGCAGTCGACACAGAGTCTTGTGAGGCGTAGTGTGCGGCACGCAACTCTTCAAGTTCTGCCTCTGCATGACGAAGTTTGGCAGTTTGCTCCTCTAATTGGACCTGCGCATCACGAATTGCATTGGCATGACGTTCTTGCTCTTTACCGGCTTCTGTTTGACGAACCAACCACAACAATTGTTGTTGCTCAGTCATTTGAGTGTTGAGTTCTTTATATTTCTCTGCAACTTGAGCTTGACCTTCAAGTTTGGTCAAATTCAGAGTTAGTTCGCGCAAAATATCTTCTACTCGAGTCAGGTTTTCTCGAGTGTCTTCTAAACGTGCTTCGGTTTCTTTGCGACGTTCTTTGTATTTTGAAACACCGGCAGCCTCTTCTAAGAAAATTCTGAGTTCCTCAGGCTTGGCTTCAATGATTCTAGAAATCATCCCTTGACCAATGATGGCGTAGGCACGAGGACCCAATCCAGTCCCCATGAACATGTCATGAATGTCTTTACGACGCACGGACTGATTGTTGATGTAGTAACTGGATGCGCCATCTCTGGTCAGCACACGTTTCACTGAGAGTTCAGCAAAAGCGCTCCATTGACCGGCGGCTCTGCCATCTGTGTTGTCAAAAATCAATTCAACACTAGATCGACCCGCAGGTTTTCTTTGCCCTGAACCATTGAAAATAACGTCTTGCATGGACTCGCCACGGAGTTCACTGGCTCTAGATTCGCCCAAAACCCAGCGCACTGCATCAATAATGTTAGATTTACCGCAGCCATTAGGGCCAACAACGCCAATAAGCTGGCCAGGAAGCTCGAAATGAGTGGGGTCTACGAAGGATTTGAACCCTGAAAGTTTGATAGATTTGAGTCGCACGGCTTACTTCTTTAAGTTGAATCTTCATGATGATACCAAGTTAAATATCGAAACAGCACCTCTGGTGTCTGACCGATATAATCAAGGCTTATTAGTTGGTATTTTTAAAGGAAAAAAGATTTATGGCAACTCTACAAAACATCATTGATCAGGCTTGGGAAGATCGAGCTAACTTATCCCCAAGCGCTGCCCCAAAGGAAGTTCGTGAGGCGGTTGCAACTGTTTTGGCAGGGTTGAATGACGGCTCAATTCGGGTTGCTGAGCGCCAGTCTGTGGGTAAATGGAATGTGAATCAATGGGTTAAAAAAGCTGTTTTGATTTCTTTCCGCTTAGAGGATAACCAAGTCATGTCGGCGAATGGAACGGGTGGCTTTCCTCAGTTTTATGACAAAGTGCCTACCAAATTCGCGAATTACACCGCGGATGACTTTGCCAAGGGCGGTTTTCGTGTGGTTCCACCAGCAACCGCTCGTCGCGGCTCCTTTATTGGCAAGAATGTCGTATTAATGCCCTCCTATGTCAATATTGGCGCTTACGTCGATGAAGGTTCGATGGTGGACACTTGGGCGACTGTTGGTTCTTGCGCTCAAATTGGTAAAAATGTTCACCTCTCAGGTGGTGTTGGTATCGGGGGCGTTCTAGAGCCTGTTCAAGCAGGTCCAGTCATTATTGAGGACAATTGCTTCATTGGCGCACGATCTGAAGTGGTCGAAGGAGTGGTCATTGAAGAAAACGCCGTGCTATCCATGGGTGTTTATATTGGTCAAAGTACCAAAATTTATGATCGAGAAACGGGTGAAGTTCATTACGGTCGCGTGCCAGCAGGTTCCGTAGTTGTTCCTGGTTCCTTGCCCTCAGCCTGTGGTAAATACAGCCTTTATGCTGCGGTAATTGTTAAAAAGGTTGACGCTCAAACAAGAGCAAAAACTGCTATTAATGATTTATTGCGTGATTGATTCATATAACTCTTAAAGATTAACTGTGGCTCAAAACTCAACTTTAGATTTAACCCAATCACTGATTCAACAAAACTCTGTCACACCAGCGGACGGAGGTTGCCAAGAGTTAATCGCTTCACGCCTAAAACCATTGGGGTTTGATTGTGAAACAATCATCAGCGGCCCCGATCACTTTAGGGTGACTAATCTTTGGGCAGTTAAAAGAGGGTCTCTTGGTAAACAGGGTCCTCTATTGAGTTTTGCCGGTCACACAGATGTGGTACCCACAGGGCCACTAGATCAATGGAGTTCTGATCCTTTTGTGCCAACGCAAGAAGATGGATTTTTGTATGGCCGCGGCGCTGCCGATATGAAAACCTCTCTGGCTGCTTTTGTGGTGGCCAGTGAAGAATTTATTGCCCAACATCCTCATCACAAAGGCTCTATTGCCTTTTTGTTAACCAGTGATGAAGAAGGTCCCGCTCATGATGGCACCGTCATTGTTTGTAATGAATTAAAAAAGCGTGGTGAGCGCTTAGATTATTGTGTGGTGGGCGAACCAACTTCAGTCGATCGATTGGGTGACACCATCAAAAACGGTCGTCGCGGATCACTTTCAGGCAAATTGAAAATTGTGGGTGTTCAAGGACACATTGCTTATCCTCATTTGGCTAAAAATCCTATTCACCTTATGGCTCCTGCTTTGGCTGAGATTTCTAATGTGGTTTGGGATCAGGGTAATGCACATTTCCCCCCAACGACTTGGCAAGTCTCAAACATCCACGCCGGCACAGGCGCGACCAATGTGATTCCCGGCGAAGTGGTGATTGATTTTAATTTTAGATTTTCAACTGCCAGCACTGCTGATGGCTTAAAAGCAACTTTAGAAACCATCCTTAAAAAGCACCAATTGGAGTACACCATCGACTGGAATTTGGGTGGCGAACCCTTTTTAACTGAACCTGGCAATCTATCTAAAGCAGTTCAAGTGGCGATCAAACAAGCTACGGGTGTTGAAGCAGAGCTCTCGACAACGGGCGGAACGAGCGATGGTCGATTCATTGCCAAAATCTGCCCTCAAGTGGTTGAGTTTGGGCCACGCAATGCCACCATTCATAAAATCAATGAACGTGTTGAATTGGCTGACATTGAACCATTAAAAAATGTTTATAAAGGCATCCTAGAGCAGTTAATTGCCTAAGACCATTCTGGTCTGATTGCCAACTTCCTTTATCCCATTAAAAATTCATGATCACTGAACCCAGTCTTGAAACTGTTTGGAAAACTCTGAGTCAACGACTTGATTCTGCTGGTTTGAGTTATGGTCATGGTGCAGTCGATGCTGAGGCTGAAGCTCTCTGGATCATTGCATCTGCTTTGGGCTTTCCTCCAGAAGACGCCATTGAGGCCTTGGATACACCTATATCGAGTGATATTCAAGCCACCATTGATCGATGCGTTGAAGAACGCATCACATCCAGAAAACCATTGGCTTACATCCTCGGTGAAGCCTGGTTGATGGGAGTTCCTTTCTATTGTGATGAGCGTAGCATTGTTCCCAGATCATTCATTGCAGAACTCATTGTGGATGGCCATCTAGAACCATGGTTACCCCCCAATGCGAAGGTTTTAGATTTATGTACGGGCAATGGTTCTTTGGCCATCTTGATGGCACTATCTTGCCCTGATGTAGAGGTCTGTGGCGCTGATATCAGTTTGCAAGCACTGTCCTTAGCAGCCAAAAATTTAGATCGACATCATTTAAGTGAACAAGTTGAACTCTTTCAAGGTGATTTATTCAATGCTTTACCGAGTTCATCTGAAGACAATCGCTATGATTTGATCATTTGCAATCCACCCTATGTGAATGAAGAATCAATGGCCAATCTTCCACTTGAATATCATGCTGAACCTAGGATTTCTCTTGCGGGTGGTTCCGACGGCATGGATTTAATTAGAAATATTATTGGTCAAGCCAAAGATTACTTGAAAGCTGATGGCGCCTTAGTACTTGAAATCGGCAATGAAGCCAAAAATTTCTCAGATGCCTTTCCGGAAATACCCGTGACTTGGCTAGAGGTATCTGCTGGCGATGATCAAGTCTTACTAATCAACGCTACAGATTTATAAAATCAGTCTAGATTTCTGACCGCTTGAATGGCCTGATCAATCCGATCAACTGCAATAATCTCTAAGCCTGGAATTTTTGATTTGGGCGCATTGGCTTTGGGCACAATGGCTTGAGTAAAGCCCAATTTGGCGGCCTCTTTCAATCTCTCTTGACCTCTTGGGCAAGGCCTAATTTCACCAGCCAAACCGACCTCTCCAAAAACTATCAAAGACTTGGGCAAGGCCTTATTTTTCATGGACGACTGAATCGCTAATAAAACTGCCAAATCTGCAGCAGGCTCTGTGATTTTAACCCCTCCTACGGCGTTTAAGAAGACGTCTTGGTCAAAACATGCGATCCCTGCATGACGATGCAAAACTGCCAAGAGCATGGCCAATCGGTGTTGCTCCAAGCCCAATGCCAAACGACGAGGATTCGGAACATGCGCAGCATCCACCAACGCCTGAATTTCAACCAAAAGGGGTCGACTACCCTCTTGTGTCACCAACACACAAGAGCCTGGAACAATCTGATCATGTTGCGACAAAAATAGTGCGGAAGGGTTGGCAACGCCTTTGAGACCCTTGTCTGTCATGGCGAAGACGCCCAATTCATTCACGGCACCAAATCGGTTTTTAAATGCTCGCACCAATCTAAAAGAAGAATGGGTATCGCCTTCAAAATAAAGGACGGTATCCACAATGTGCTCAAGAACTCTGGGACCTGCTAAATTTCCCTCTTTGGTCACATGTCCGACCATGATCATGCAAACACCTGTGGTTTTCGCCAAACGTGTTAATTGCGCGGCACACTCTTTGACTTGAGCCACCGAGCCAGGGGCTGAACTCAATGCTTCTGAGTACACAGTCTGAATTGAGTCCACCACAACCACCGTAGGCCTGGATGATTCAATGGTGGCCAAGAGCTTTTCTAATTGAATTTCAGCCAATACTTCTAAATCAGGTGCTTGAATACCCAATCGTTTAGCTCTAAGGGCTATTTGAGCCCCTGATTCCTCGCCGCTGATGTAGAGCACAGAATCACCTCTTGCCGACATAGCCGCTAAGGCTTGAAGCAAAAGAGTCGATTTTCCAATGCCAGGGTCACCACCAATTAGTGCCACACCACCAGTGACTAGACCTCCCCCTAAAACACGATCAAACTCATCAACACCCGAACTGATTCTTGGTAAATCCTCAGCTTCAATGAATGATAATTTTTGCTTTGGGGCTGCTTTAGCTAAACTTTGAAAACGATTGGAGCTTGGCTTCTCCTCCACAGTTTCTTCCATCGAGTTCCAAGCTTCACAATTAGGACATTGACCTTGCCATTTTGCCGATAAACCACCGCATGATTGGCATACATAAACAGATTTAATCTTTGCCATTAGAGCGGATTAGCCTTTTTATTTTCTTGAGCTCGTTTTTCAGAGTCAGCACGCTTTTTGACTAAGTCGGCTTCACGCTTGGCTTGATCCGCTTGCTTTTGCTCAAAATCTTTCACGTTGTCAGCACGTTGCTTGGCTTTGGCGGGATCATTTTTATCACTTTGCCGCTGGGCATCGCGCTCGTCTTTCAAAATGGCCTTTAGCACTCTCTCTCGCTCTCTCATGGGTACTTCTTGAGCGCGAATCTCTCGGATTTCTTGGCGATGTTCCAATCGGGCCTGATCTAAACAGCGAGTCGTAAAAAACTTGTCGTAACAATCATGCTGTTTTTTTTCAAGGCGGTATTTAGCCCAGTCTTTTTGTAAATTTAAATTACTTTGTCTTTTTTCAATATCCGCCAATTCAGCTTCTTCAGCCGGGCCTGCAAAAGCAGTGCCGGACAAAAGAAAAATAGACGATAGAATCAATTGAAATAAACGCATAAACACAAGGATAAAGCCAATAGAGAATTAAGGCTAAAAAAACTTAAATCTCTATCTTGGCACCCAACTCAACCACGCGATTCGTGGGTATTTGAAAGAAGTCTGAAGGCTTGGCAGCATTTTGGAACATCCAAGCAAATAATCTTTCTCTCCACATCGCCATGCCTGGTAATTTCGATGGAACCACGGTATCTCTGGCCAAGAAGAAAGATGTTTCCATGAGATCAAACTTCAAATCATATTGAGTTTCAATTAAAGCCAATACTTTGTTGATGTCAGGAGTTTCCTTAAAACCATGGACTGACCGGACCAAATACACTTGCCCACCCATATCTTTGAGAGTCAAACGTTCATCATCATTGACATAAGGAACATCCCAAGTGCTGAGCTTTAAAAAAATGACTCGTTCATGCAACACGCGATTGTGTTTTAAGTTATGCAACATCGCCACAGGCACATAATCAATATGCGCTGTTAAAAAGATTCCTGTACCCTCAACACGATGCGGAGGATGAGCCAACAACCCTGCAACAAAAGGCTCCAAGGGAATCGATTCGTTAATGATTCGTTCACGCAGTAATTTTCTACCTTTGAACCAAGTCATTAAACAAGTAAAACAAATCACACCAATTAAGAGAGGATACCAACCACCATCTTTGACCTTGATGAGATTAGCCGTCCAGAAAGACAAATCAATGACTAAAAATGACAAGATCAAAGAAGTGATGATAAGTGGGTTTAGATGCCACTCTCGACGCATCACAATCGCCAATAAAATAGTGGTGATCAACATCGTCGTAGTGACTGAAATGCCATAAGCAGCAGCCAAGTTACCTGATTCTCTAAACTCAATCACGGTAAAAATAACCATCACCAGCAAAGACCAATTCACCACTGGTATATAAATTTGTCCACGTTCATCATCCGATGTATGACGAATATTCATGCGCGGTAAAAAGCCCAACAAAATGGCTTGATTGGCCAATGAGTAGGCGCCTGAAATCACCGCCTGAGAGGCAATCACAGTGGCTGAAGTGGCCAAGATGACCATCGGCCAGAGAGCCCATTCAGGCACCATCAAATAAAATGGATTTTTAATGGCCTCTGGATCAGACAATAACAAAGCGCCCTGTCCAAAATAATTCAAGAGTAGGCTCGGTAAAACCAATAACAACCATGCCATGCGCACAGGCCTTTTACCAAAGTGACCCATATCCAAATATAAGGCTTCGACACCTGTAACGACGAGCACAACTGAAC
>JALRCP010000056.1 GCA_023257325.1 Polynucleobacter sp.
CAGGTAAATCTTTTTCAATGGCCAAACTCGCCTTGGTGAGTGCTTTACCTAATTCAACAATATCACCACCACGTGCCATGGAAATACCCAAGGCCACCAACTCCTCACCCTGAAACCTCACTTTACTTTGCGCCGGATTGATGATGTCACGTCGTACTTCAGCCACATCGCCCAAACGTATGGAAGCTCCCGATGGTGTTCGCAAAGGCATCGCCTTGATATCAGCGAGATTCTCAAACGGTCCACCCACTCGGATCGGCATAGAAAAAGAGGATGTCTCTAAATTGCCCCCGTTTTCAATGGCATTTTGTTGATTCAATTGCTGAGCAACCACTGCCGGAGAAAGCGCGTATTGCGCCATCTTTTTTCTAGATAACTCTATATAGACTTGTTCGTCTTGAAGTCCGTAGACATTGACCTTGCCCACGTCTTTAACTTGCAACAAGCGTTGCCGAACATTGGTGGTGAAATCCCGTACTTCACCAGGAGAGTAGCCCTTGGCCGACATGGCATAAATCACGCCATAGGTATCTCCAAAGTCATCGTCAAAATATGGACCCTGAACCCCGATCGGCAAGTAAGACTTAGAGTCGCCAATTTTCTTTCGAACGGTATAAAAAATGTTAGGGATATCTTTGGCTGGGGTGCTGTCTTTGGCAAAGAAAATCACCATGGACTCGCCAGGGTGAGAGAAGCTTCGAATCTTATCAATGCTGGGAACTTCTTGGAGGGTTCTTTCAATTTTATTGGTGACCTGATCAGCCACTTGAGTGGCGGTGGCACCGGGCCAAAAAGTTCTGACCACCATGGCTCGGAATGCAAACGGTGGATCTTCATCTTGACCCAATTGAAAATAAGAACCTACCCCCAAGAACAAGAGGGCAATCATTAAGTAGCGCGTTAAAGAAGCATTTTGAATCGCCCAACGAGATAAATTAAACCCGCCAGATTGATGGCCCGCACTCATTACTGGGCCTTTTCAGTGAGTGCAATTCTGACTTTTTGTCCAGCGCTTAGAGCATGCCAACCTGTGGCAATCACTCGATCACCCCCAACCAAGCCTTTGAGCACTTCAGCAGAGACATCATTGACTCGCCCCAACTCCAATTCTGCCAACACCAAAGTTCCCAACTCAGTAGAGTCTTTGTCTAACTGAACCTTGTAAACACTTTTGCCATCACTGTGTATGGCTGTCGCAGGAATATAAATGGCCTTCTCTACTTTCTCCGCTTTTCCTTGTGGTGTTTTATTTTTCTGAGCTGCGGCAGCTTGGTTGAATTGAATTCTTCCCACCACATCTTGAACACTGATGATTTGACCCACTGAAAGTTTGAACTCAGACAAACGTCCGGCATCCATCGCTCGCAATGTAACAAAACCAATTGCTTCAATAGATTGCTCATACTTGGCGCGAGCAGTCTCCACACTGGCGACACGACGATCAAATTCAGAAGCTGAAATGAATTTTTTATTTTTTAAGTCTTCATAGCGCTTAAAGTCGGCTTCAGCCGATTGCAAATCAGCTTTTGCTGCACGATACTGAATCATCACAGAAGAGTCTGTTGAGATACTGCTGGGAATTAAGCGCGCCAAAGACTGCCCAGGAATTACTCCATCACCAGCCTTCGCCAAAACTTCAATCACTTTGCCACTGGCATCAAAACGAAGTGCGCCTGGTTCTTTATTAGATTCTGCGCTTACTGAATCATTGCTACTTTGTCCCACCACCACGACTTTGACCAAACGAGGCAATGGTTCTGGTTCCTTCTTGTTGCCACAAGCAGAAATCATTGTTGCAGCAATAATCAAATAAAAAAAACGGATAGAAGGTAATTTCATGATGGCATTCTAATGCAAGCTTAAACGCACTGCTTGCCTGATTTCTTTGGCCAAATCGGCTCTTTTTTCAGCCAAAATAAATTGACCTATTTTTACTACTTCAGTACCCATCTCTATGCCAATTAAATCTTTCTTTTGATCTTTAAGAGATTCCGGATCATTTATTCGAACCCAAGGAGCATTCCACCGATATTGGGTGAAACGATTGCCCAGATGAAGTTCAATGAATAATTCAGAACCCTCTAGAGTGATTTTTTCGTAATCTCGGGCATGTCTTGCATAAATCAATAAAGCAACCCCCAAAACCAAGAGTTCAATCACTGAAAATGGAATCACCATCCAAGCGCCCTGCCACCAAAAATAAATCGTGATGACACTCGAAAAACAAACCATGGACAAATAGAACAAACCCACTTGCTTGGGCGTGAACGAACAATTACGTTTCATCAACCAAACTTTGGTTGGACTAGAAACGGTCTCAGCCATTTAAATCACCAATCGAATCAGCATCATGACAGCAATCATCCATGCAAATACAGCAAACGTTTGTTGAATGCGAGGCCCTGAGAAATATGCGACCAAACGACGTCCAATTAACAATCCTGCGATCGACCCCAAAGCAAATGGAATGGCCAAAGACCAGTTCATGGCCCCATACAAATTAGAAAAAATAACGCCACCGGTTGAGACAATCGCCAGCACGCCCAGTGATGTCGCCACGATCGATTGAATTGGTAAATCTGTGAATTTCTTAAGCGCTGGCACAATGATGAAGCCTCCGCCTACGCCAAGTAAACCTGAGAAAAATCCAGCCACGGCTCCGGAGGACCACAAAGCCCTGGCACAAGGTAAAGTCCATGTGAGCTTACCGATGGTTTGATCTAACTGGCAAGGTGGCCCCACAGGATCCACAATGCCAGCCAACTCTTGCTTTGCCTGAAACCACATGTTTTTGGCAACCAGCAGCAAGATGAAAGAGAAAATAATCACCAAAGGCCAGTTTGGGACTTGATGGGCCAACCACATGCCAATGGGAGATAAGAGCAAACCTGCCACAGCAATTAAGGTCGCGGCTTTATAGCGCAAAATTTTTGCTCTAAAGCCCAAGAAAGCCCCCAAGCCTGAAGACAATGCAACCGCCAAAAGACCAATCGGAGCGGCATCAGCCACACTTAAGTTTAAGAAAAATCCCAAAAGGGGTACCGATAGAATCGCACCTCCGGCCCCCGTTAGTCCTAAGACCACCCCAACAAATAAACCTAGGGTGACTTCGATGAGAGCGATATCCAAGTCTTTAACCGACTTGTTGCGCCAACATATAGAGGTTAGTTGATCTTGCTCCTGAACGGCAGAATGCCAAGATCGGACCAGGCAAAGTCTCTAACAAGCGAGCCATTTCCTGAGCTTGTTCCAAAGTGATTTGCCCGCTCACAACAGGCAAGTAGGCATAGTTCAAACCGAGGGCTTTCGCAGCCATTTCAATTTCGGCATTCAAAGGCTGTGATGGACCGGCTTCACCATCAGGACGATTGTTGATGATGCTCTTATAGCCTTGGCGCGCAATTTCAGAAACATCTTCAGGGGTAATTTGTCCCAATGTGCCGAATTGATCAGTATGACAAGCGATTTGAAGTGGCATGCCACATCCTCCAGTATTTGAATGATAGTTAGATTGATTTGAAAAGACAGGTTCACAAGGGGGTGGCAACATTCTCCAATTCAGATACTTCATGGCGAAATAAGCGCCCACAATGTAACCAGTGATGGCGATGAATGAATTAATCGCCAGAGTTGAAACACCTGTTAAACCTTGACCAATGGTGCAACCAAACGCAGTCACACCACCCACTCCCATCAAAACACCACCGACCAAATGATTGCCTGTGTCCTCTGCATTTCTAAAGCTTTCCCAACGGAAGGTCTTAGTCGCGATTGAATAAATAGCAGAACCCACCACCAAGCCAAATACGGAAGCAATCCCCAAGGTCACCTTTTTGCTGGTGTCGCTAAAGAAGGTCAACCACTCAATCACATAAGCGTATGGGGCGACGTAAGTCAAACTCTCCATACGACCACTGTTGGTGGCAACAAAGACTTCTTCTAGGGTATTGGGGTCTTCGGCCACATAACCCAATACACCTGAGATCCACCAAATGATTAAAACAGCACCACCCACACCCAAGCCTGCAAGAAGATTATTGAAATTCCAAAATTCTTTTTTGGCCAAAGCAAACATAGCCAAAGCACCACCAATGATTAAAGCCAATACCCACTGTAAAGTCTGCTTGGACATTCCCAATGATTGAGTCAGCAGACTTGGTAAGTCTTGGCTCGAAGATAGAGTGACCACCACTGTATCTACGGTACTCACTCTGAGCACCCCAAAAACTCCCTTGAGGGTCATGTATGAAGACAAGGCCAAGGTTAAGAAGACCACCAGCGACTTCAGGTTACCTGAACCAATTCGAACCAAAGTTTTACTGCCACAACCTGAGGCTAAGACCATGCCAAAACCAAACATCACTGATCCAACAACGGTTGATAACCAAGTCAAACGATTACCGGTGTAAATGGATTTACCCGTATCAATGATGCCCAAAAAGGTCATTAGACCCACACCTAAAATCGCCACAGCCATTGCCAACATCCACTGGCGCATGCGCGTCCACTCACCCATGATGGCGATGTCTGTAATCGCGCCCATGGTACAAAAGCGTGTCTTCTGCAACACGATGCCTAAAAGCACCGTGACAAAAAATGTCGCCCAGATGACGGTATTGGAAATGGAATTTAGGTTAATTTCAGGCATAAATAGAGGTCAAACCTTATAAGCCTGATATTTTATGGCATTTTTGTCGATTGATCTTTTAAATACTCTTGATCACTAAAGCGTGGCACCCAGTCAGGCCTGTAAATCACAAAGACCGCCAAGAGCATGCCTGACAATGAACCCTCAGTAAATGACAAAATCACCAAGGTCACAAACCAATCAACCAGATCCATGGACAAACCCATTTCTGGGGGCCAAAAAGCTTGATGCCAAATCATCAAACACACAGCGGGAACAATCACACTCAGAACTCCAGCCACATAGCCGTGACCGAAGATAAAAACAAATAAATGCTTCGGCAAACATCCACCAATCAAACGCATCACACCACAAGCACACATCGCAGGCAACACGCCAAGAACCAAGAACTGATGCAAGGCGTGATTCAAAGTCCAGGAAGAGACCAAGGCCACAATGCTTGTGACACCAGCTAACATCACAATGGCGGGTCTTAAGCCATACATCGCCACCAACAAAGATGCCCCAAAGAACTGGAACGAGAGTCCAATCAAGGCTTCACTCGCCATACCTGGCAAATAAGCACGGATATTCCATGCCAAGCCCAAGGCCAAAATTCCGCCCAACACTGAATTCAGAACTTTGGGGCGAATCAGAACTCGCCAATGATTGTTTGAGAAAGCCCAAAAAAGAACAAGACCGGCAATCGCTAGAGATATACCGGTCATGTTTGTGCTCATAGTGACTTAGATCAGCGACTTAGGCAGCAAATCCAGGGTTACCTTTGGCACCCTCAATTTTTGGCATATTAAGAGTCTTCGCTTTAACAGTTTTAATGTCTCTGAGATATTTAGCCACCACATCCCAGATAGGCTCACCACCTGCAGCTTTGGCCTCTTCTGCCACAGGGGCCCAACCTGCCACCTTGTAGGTTTTATTCGGGTCAATCAATTTTCCATTGAGCGTCATATTGCTAATTCGGTTATTGGCTGTGCCCATTGGATTAATGGAGTACTGCAGACCACCGACACGAACCATGTCACCACCCTGCTGATAGTAAGGATCTGGGTTGAATAAGTTATCCGCAATATCTTCGAGAACCGTCTTGATCATGTCACCCTTCATCATGGTCACTGTGGTCCATGGGTAGGTAATCGCTGTTTGATCGAGCACATGCTCCATGGTGATCGCCTGACCTGGTAGCAAGGAAGTTCCCCAACGGAATCCTGGTGAGAAAGCAATCTCCGCATTCTTCACTGCCATCAAACCATCCAAAATCAATTGGTCAAAGCTACCATTGAAGTTACCGCGACGATAGAGCGTGCCCTCGGTGATCGCTAACTTCTCGCCCAGCTTGGTCTCGTACGGCGCACGAATCTTATCAATCAATTTGCTCATGGCAGGATCCGCAGGAATCATGTCTGAGAAAACCGGCAATAACTTATAACGGAAATCAGAAATCTTGCCACCGTTTACCTTGAAGTCCAATACGCCCAAGTACTTACCATTGGAACCTGCGTTGGTCACCAATGTGACACCACCCGCATTTTTAACTTTGACTGGTGTTGGCACCCCATCATGCGTATGACCACCCAAGATGGCATCAATGCCTGTTACACGGCTGGCCATCTTTAAGTCCACGTCCATACCGTTATGTGAAATCACCACCACCACCTTGGCGCCTTTGGCACGCACTTCGTTGACCATCTTTTGCATGTTGTCGTCTTGGATACCAAACGTCCAGTTCGCCACCATATAACGTGGGTTTGCAATCGGGGTGTAGGGGAAAGCTTGGCCAATCACTGCGACCTTCACACCGTTCATCTCACGAATGACATAGGGGTCAAATACCTGATCACCGAAGTCATTGGTTTTGATGTTTTGAGCCAAGAATGAAATCTTGCCCTTGAAATCTTTTTCAACAATCTCTTTGACGCGCTCTTCACCGAGAGTCATCTCCCAGTGCG
>JALRCP010000069.1 GCA_023257325.1 Polynucleobacter sp.
CCTTCAAACTTCTCACAAATGGCTATCTCTAGCTATTTAGCTAACCAGCCCTGGCGCGATCAAATCGCCTCATTTTGCAAGCTTTATAAAGAGCGCAGAGATGCGATGTTGGAATCTCTTGATCAACATTTTCCAAAGGCAGCTACTTGGACCAAACCACAAGGTGGTTTTTATGTCTGGGTTACTTTGCCGCCTGAGATCGATACCAAAGCCATGATGCCACGTGCGATTGTTGCCAAAGTTGCATATGTTCCGGGTACCGCGTTTTATGCAGATGGTTTTGGAAGTTGGTCAATGCGACTTTCTTTGTGGTTGCCATGATTATTTCGCTCCAAGGCTCGAGATAGTTTTCTTACGCTCTGTATAGGCGCGCAACATACCCTTTGGCACGAAATCTTCTGCAGGCAGACCACGGCGCTTAGCGACTTCGTCTGGTCGTTGCAGACCCTTCAAGCCGTTAATTGTTGCACGAGCAACATTGATTGCGTTTGGTGAACCAAGCACTTTTGCCAAAACATCTTTGATGCCGGCTTCTTCAAGAATTATTCGCGCAGCACCACCGGCGATAACACCAGTACCAGGTGCGGCAGGCTTAAGCATTACCCGACCTGCACCATTGATGCCGATCGTCGCGTGCGTAATTGTTGTGCCAGCAAGAGCAACATGAAAAATATTTCGCTTTGCTTCTTCAGTGCCTTTTTGAATTGCCAATGGCACTTCTTTTGCCTTGCCATAACCCAAACCAACACGACCGTTGCGGTCACCAACAACTACAAGTGCAGTAAACGAAAAGCGTCGACCACCCTTTACAACTTTTGCTACACGGTTAATGTGCACAACGCGTGAATCACCAATCTCGCCGACTTTTGCTGGCGGACGTGGCTCTCGCTTCTCACGAGGCTCGCGACGATCTCGACGATCGCGACGACCTGTCTCTTCAGCGCCAGGCATTCATCGACAGTCTGCTTGAGCCCGACGCAGACCACCTTGTCGGACATGATCTCGCGCACTGCAAGATCATGCGAGGACTTGCCCAGGAGAATGACCTTGCCATTGAGCAACGACCCACTGTTTAGAGCGAACTGCAGTATATAGGCCGCCATTTCATCAGGAGTGGTCTGGGCTTGGTAACCT
Organism: Polynucleobacter sp.; assembly: GCA_023257325.1. Classification (GTDB taxonomy): domain Bacteria; phylum Pseudomonadota; class Gammaproteobacteria; order Burkholderiales; family Burkholderiaceae; genus Polynucleobacter. Next base: position 1,135 of record JALRCP010000069.1, read on the forward strand.
GGAAATGCCTGTTGCAACATTTCGGTGTCTACCGCCCCTAGTGCCAGCGCATTGAAATGAGGTCCTGTCTCCTTGTATTCCTCGGCCAGTAATTCGGTCAAAGTGATTAGTGCACCCTTGCTAGAACTGTACGCCGCTAATCCTGCAAACTTGGCACTGCCTTGGATTCCACCCATGGAGCTGATGTTGACCACATGACCTTGTTTTCCCATTTTTGGGGCCCATAGTCCCATCAGTAGGGCAGGACCGAATACATTGACCGCATAAACGGATTGAAAGTCTTCCAATGTGGTTTGGGCCAATGGTTTGTGTGTCAATACACCTGCATTGTTGATCAGAACATCAATTTTTCCACCCCAGTGTTGATCGATCCAAGCATCAGCTTCTTGAATATGCTGTTGATTAGTTATGTCAAAGGGCAGGGCTTCCAAATGATCCAGACCAAGGGACCGAACAGCTTCAGCGTTCCTAGAGAGTGCTAAAACGCGATGACCCTGTTGAGCGGCTTGTTTTGCCATGGCTAAACCGATTCCTCTACTGCTGCCTGTGATGATGATATGCGCCATACTATTTGGATTGTGCTCGGGTAGCTTCCCTTACTTTTTTAAACAATTCAGAAGAATACACGAATTCAGTGACAGCTTGGTTATCCGTGCGGAACACCAAATCGCTGTTTCCCTCCCAGGCCAATACGCCATTTTTTAAAAAAATGATTTTATCCCCTATTTCCATGACGGAATTCATGTCGTGTGTATTGATCACCGTTGTGATGTTGTATTCTTGGGTGATTTCTTGAATTAAATTATCGATGAGAATGGCCGTTTTGGGGTCTAGTCCGGAGTTGGGCTCATCGCAAAACAAATACCGGGGATTCATGACAATAGCCCGAGCAATGGCCACTCTTTTTTGCATGCCTCCGGAAATTTCTGAAGGCATTTTGTGGTGTGCGTCCAGCAGATTAACCCTTTTAAGCACTTGATTGGCTCGATCTTCCATTTCCGATCGAGACATATTGCGCAACATCGAAAGGGGAAACAGTACGTTTTCCAGCACATCCATGGAGTCAAAAAGTGCAGACCCTTGAAACACCATACCGATTTGCTTTCTGATTTCATTTTGCTCAGCAATACTCAGTCGCTGGTACTCCAGCCCGTCATAACAAATACATCCTTGGTCAACCTCATAGAGACCGAGCATACACTTCATCAATACGGTTTTACCCGATCCACTCTGTCCAATAATTAAACTAGTCTGGCCATCTTCAAAAACGGCACTGATGTCATTCAGTACATTTTTTCCTGAAAATTGTTTGACTAAATTTTTTATTTCAATCATCCTAAAATCAGTTGAGTGAGTACATAATTGGTCAAAATAATCACCACTGAAGTCCAGACAAATGAGGTAGTGCTCGCTTTGCCCACTTCTAATGCTCCTCCATTCATGTAAAACCCGTGAAAGGAAGGAACAGTAGCTAATATAAAGGCAAATGCCATGGATTTAATGAAGGCATAGGCCACGTGAAAAGAGTTGAAATCCATGCGCAAACCTTCGATAAAATCACCTGAGGTGGCGAGCCCACCTAGTACGCCCGCAGTCCAACCTCCGAATATTCCAATGTACATCGCGATGGAGATTAAAAATGGATACATCATGAGCGCCATGATTTTGGGGAAAACCAGATAATTCAGAGCGTTGATGCCCATTACTTCCAAGGCGTCTATTTGTTCGGTGACCCTCATCGATCCAATACTAGAAGTGATGTAGGACCCAATTTTTCCCGCCATGATGATCGAGGTAAACGTAGGGGCAAATTCAAGAATTACCGACTGTCTCGCGGCAAACCCGATCATAGTTTTAGGAATCAGTGGACTTTCCAGATTAAGCGCTGTTTGTATGGTAACTACAGCTCCGATGAAGAAAGAAATAAAGAGTACCATTCCGAGTGAGCCGACAATCAAGTCGTCAATCTCCTTATTGATCAGCGATTTCATGATGCGCCATTTAGTAGGTTTTTTAAATACCTCTTTCAGCATGATGAAATAAAGTCCGATAGCTTCGATGTGTTTCATAGTCAACCCTGATGGGTAAAAATACAAAACTTAACCATGATTTGACTTGAAACACAGGCTAAACTCCTGATAGATTTGGTATTTTTGGACAAACAATCAATCGTCATGTACTCAAAGAATCGCCTCAGTTTTATCGCCCTTTATCTTTTTCTTTTTGTCTCTCCATGGATCTTCGCACAGAAGGCCGCGGGAACTTCAGCGATGAAAGCACCCACAAAATTAGTCGTTGGTGTCGTGGTGGATCAAATGAGGTACGATTACCTGACCCGTTTCTGGGATCAGTATTCAGAGGGAGGATTTAAACGGCTCGTACATGAAGGTTTTGTCGCCAAGAACCACCATTTTAATTACGCGCCCACATCTACAGGTCCGGGTCACGCTTCCGTGTACACGGGGACTACTCCAGCGACACACGGGATAATCGGCAATGATTTTTTTGATATAGCTTCTGGAAGCATGGTCTATTGTGCCGGTGATGATCAGTACACATCAGTAGGTGTGTCCAGCGATGAAGGTAAAATGTCGCCGCACCGCCTATTGACCAGTACCATGACCGATCAATTAAGACTTCACTACCAAAACAAAGCCAAAGTGATTTCTATTTCTGTCAAAGACCGTGGAGCGGTACTTCCTGGAGGACATATGGCCAATGCGGCTTATTGGTTTGTCGGCGGTGAACAAGGGCTTTGGGTGACGTCTACTTATTATATGGATGCCTTGCCTAAGTGGGTGGCTGACTTCAACGCCCAGCAGAGCATTGCTCAATACAAAAAACCTTGGAATCTATTGTACAGCGAGAAGAAGTATGACCTTTCTGTGGCTGATGATAACCGATATGAAGGCCCGTTTAAGGGGGAACAGAAACCGGTTTTTCCTCATGATTTACCTGCCCTATGGAATCAAAACGGAGGTTATGGTATTTTGCGCGCCACCCCGTATGGCAATAGTATGTTAACGGATTTTGCTCTAGAAGCCCTAAAGCAAGAAGATTTGGGTCAAG
>JALRCP010000078.1 GCA_023257325.1 Polynucleobacter sp.
GGCTTTGTATCGACCAGGTCCGATAGACTTGATTCCATCTTTTATTGCGCGTAAGCATGGCAAAGAGCAAGTGCATTACCCAGACCCTCGGGTTGAACCTGTTTTGCGTGAGACCTACGGAATCATGGTGTATCAAGAGCAGGTGATGCAGATGGCGCAGATTATTGGCGGATATTCTTTGGGTGGCGCTGACTTGCTTCGTCGCGCCATGGGTAAAAAGAAGCCTGAAGAGATGGCTGAGCACCGTCAATTATTCCGTGATGGCTCAAGTAAGAGCGGTTTAAAAACCGATAAAGCCGATGAGATTTTTGACTTGATGGAAAAGTTTGCTGGCTATGGTTTTAATAAATCTCACGCCGCTGCCTATGCCTTATTGGCTTATCACACCGCTTGGCTCAAGGCACACTACCCTGCAGAATTTATGGCAGCCAACATGTCTTTGGCCATGGATGATACGGACAAGGTCAAAATTTTGTATGAAGATGCCATCGCCAACAAGATCAAAATCTTGCCACCTGATGTCAATACCAGTGTTTATCGATTCATGCCATTGCGTGAAGATGCCGGTAACACAGATCAACCTGCGACGCTGATTCGTTATGGCTTAGGCGCCATCCGTGGTACGGGTGAGGGCGCCATTGAGCAAATCATTCAAGCCAGAGCAAATGGACCCTTTAAGGACTTATTTGATTTCTGTTCACGCTTGGATCGCCGAGTGGTCAACCGTCGTACCATGGAAGCTCTAATTCGAGCAGGTGCTTTTGATTCTATTTATGGTGGTTTTGATTCAAGGTCAACGCTCTTGGCTTCTTTACCCAGAGCCATGGAAGCCGCCGATCAAGCTGATGCATCTGCACAGCAAGTCAGTTTGTTTGACATGGCTGGTTCATCAGATGAGCACAAGCCTGAGCTGATTCAAGAAGAGCCCTGGTTTGAGAAGAGACGTTTGCAAGAAGAAAAAACAGCCTTAGGTCTGTATCTAACTGGGCATCTATTTGACGCCTACCAAGCCGAAGTCAGTCATTTTGTCAGAACTAAACTCAATCAAGTCACTGAGGGCAAGGATCGTCTGATTGCGGGCATCATGACTTCAACTCGCAGCATGATGGGGCCTCGGGGCAAACTCATGATTGCCACCATTGATGATGGTTCAGCTCAACTAGAAATGACCATCTACAGCGAACTCTTTGAACCGAATCGCCATTGGTTAAAAGAAGACGAACTGATTATTGCCAAAGTCAGTGTGACCCCTGATAAGTTCTCTGGAGGAATGCGGGTGGTTGCAGAATCCATTATGGATGTCACCACAGCACGTTTAAAGTTTGCGAGAAGTCTTCACGTTCAATTGCAACAGGGCATTGATATTCAGGGATTTAAGCAGCAGGTAGGTAGCTTTATTGGAAAGAACTCGCAAGGTCTTTTAATGACTGCGGATGTAATTTCCAATGGCTCGGTTTGCATGGTTCAATTCCCCGAGACTTGGAAAATCTATCCTGATGATGAGAGTATCCGAGGATTGAGCGTTGCTCTCAATAAATCAGGCGGTCAGGGTGCCGTTGAAGTGAAGTACGCTTAATCTGTGGGTGAATCTTTCTATTCACCCATTCATTTATTCTGATTTAAAGCCAATTGATTGACAGCCTCTAAGACTGCGCTGACCGGTAAATTCACCAAGCAATCGCTGCGACTATCTGCTTTGTCCTCGCAGCCGGCTTTGCGACAGGGCACGCATTCGCCAGGACCTTGCAAAATGGTTACCTGATTGACTGTTTGTGAACTGGCTTTTAAAGCATAGGGTTGTTGACCCACAAAACCATTGGGCCAGGGACCAAAGTTAGTTGGCGGTGTTGCTCCGAATAAAGTAATTGTCGGAATATTGCAAGCTGCTGCCAGGTGGGTTACAGAAGTATCGACACCGATATAAAACTTGGCTTGACGTAAGAGTGTTCCCAGTTGATCTAATTTCAAGCAGCCATCGAGATTGACTATTTGAGACTTGGCAGACTCACTCAACAAATTAATGATGGCTTGATTTAACTCTCGATCTTGAGCAATTGGGGCGCCACTTAAGATCACTTGATATCTTTTGGACAGTTCTTCAATAAGTTTCACCCAGTTGGCCAATGGCCATCTTTTATAAGCTGTTAAGGGTGTTGGATGAATTACCACATAGGAATCTTTTAGTTGGCCAAGAAGTGAAGTTGGCAGATCAACTGCTTTAGGTGCTAAGACAGAGATTGGTTGACCAAATAAGTCTGACTCACTCGTGAAAGGTTCCAGAAGACGCAGTTTCTCAGTAATGACATGTTGATGAAAATAATCTACTTCAAC
>JALRCP010000119.1 GCA_023257325.1 Polynucleobacter sp.
GGTGTGGTGAAAATCGGGCGTGGTCTCCACCAAAGGCGGTCCATCATAGTCCGACAAAAGATGTTGAAAGGTTCCAAACGCCAAGGCGGCTTCAAAAGAAGCCTCAAGACTTTTAAAAAAGTTTAATCTTCAAACAAAAATGCCGCTGAAATTTCAGCGGCATTTTTATTGAAGCTCACTCTGATTACTTCATAGCAGTAATTACTTCATCTCAGCGCTCATGATGCTATTAAGTGTTGCGCTTGGACGCATCACTTGTTCTAGCTTCTTAAGGTCTGGTTTGTAGTAACCGCCGATATCGGCTGGCTTACCTTGAACTGCCGACAATTCCATCACGATCTTCTCTTCATTGTCAGCCAACTGCTTGGCCAACTTACTAAAGTGTGCTTGAAGTTCTTTGTCTTCAGTTTGAGCAGCCAATGCTTGTGCCCAGTAAAGAGCCAAATAGAACTGGCTACCACGGTTATCTAATTCACCGGTTCTTGAAGAGGGTGATTTTCTATTCTCAAGCAACTGACCTGTGGCTTCGTCTAGGGTCTTGGCCAAAATCTTAGCTTTGCTGTTGTTCTTCTTAATGCCCACGTCTTCAATCGATACAGCCAAGGCCAAGAATTCGCCTAAAGAGTCCCAGCGCAAATGGTTTTCTTCCACCAACTGTTTCACGTGCTTAGGAGCTGAACCGCCAGCACCAGTTTCAAATAAGCCGCCACCATTCATCAAGGGCACGATAGACAACATCTTGGCTGATGTGCCCAGCTCAAGAATTGGGAACAAGTCTGTGAGGTAGTCACGCAAAATATTACCTGTGACAGAAATCGTATCTTTGCCACGAATGATGCGCTCTAGGGTGTAACGCATTGCACGTGTTTGAGACATGATCTGAATATCTAAACCTGTGGTGTCATGATCTTTTAAGTAGGTTTTGACTTTCTTGATCAACTCAGCTTCGTGAGGACGGTACTCGTCTAACCAGAAAACAGCCGGCGTGTTGGATTGACGTGCGCGAGTCACGGCCAATTTCACCCAATCTCTGATTGGCGCATCTTTCACTTGGCACATGCGCCAAATATCGCCTTCTTCCACGTTTTGCTCGAGCAAGACAGTGCCATCTAATGTCACGATGCGGGCAACACCTGGCTCTGAAATCTCAAAGGTCTTGTCGTGTGAACCATATTCTTCAGCTTGCTGAGCCATCAGACCAACGTTGGGTACGCTACCCATTGTCACAGGGTCAAAGTTGCCGTGTGTTTTACAGAAGTTGATCATCTCTTGGTAGATACGTGCAAAGGTACTTTCAGGCATCACCGCTTTGGTGTCCTTCAAGCGACCATCAGCACCCCACATCTTGCCGCCTGCACGAATCATCGCTGGCATGGAAGCATCAACAATCACATCATTCGGTGAGTGAAGGTTGGTAATGCCTTTGGCAGAGTCCACCATCGCCAATTCTGGGTTGTGCTCGTGACAAGCGTGTAAATCATTGATGATTTCTTCACGCTTAGAGCTTGGTAAGCTGGCAATTTTTTCATAGACGCTACTCAAACCATTGTTGGCGTTCACGCCCAATTGTTTGAACAGTTCGCCATGCTTTTCAAAAGCTGTTTTGTAGAAAATTTTCACAGCGTGACCGAACACGATGGGGTGAGACACCTTCATCATGGTGGCTTTTACGTGTAGAGAGAACATCACGCGAGTTTCATAAGCGTCTTGAATTTGCTCTTCATAGAACTTGCACAAAGCTTTCTTGCTCATGTACATGCTGTCAATGATTTCACCTTCAAGCAAAGAAACCTTCTCTTTAAGAACGATTGTTTTACCTGTTTTGGTCACCAAGTCCATGCGCACATCGCAGGCCTTTGGAATTACCATCGACTTTTCGCTGGAGTAAAAGTCGCCGCCATGCATGTGAGAAACGTGCGTGCGAGAAGCTTGACTCCATTTACCCATTGAGTGAGGGTTCTTACGAGCATATCGTTTCACTGCTGCTGGAGCGCGACGGTCAGAGTTACCTTCGCGCAAGACGGGGTTTACTGCACTGCCTAAACACTTAGAGTATCGAGCGCGAATTGCTTTTTCTTCATCGTTCTGTGGATTCTCTGGGTAATTCGGAATCTTGTAACCCTGAGATTGCAACTCTTTGATCGCGGTTGTTAACTGATTCAGTGAAGCACTGATGTTTGGAAGTTTGATGATGTTGGTATCAGGCAATAAAGTGAGCTTGCCTAATTCACTTAAATTGTTAGGAACTTTTTGTTCGTCTGTGAGAAAGTCTGGAAATTCAGCAAGGATTCGAGCAGCAACAGAGATATCGCTTTCTACAACATCAATATTGGCAGGTGCCGTAAAAGTTCTGATGATTGGCAAAAAAGAAGCCGTGGCTAAATACGGGGCTTCGTCTGTCAATGTATAGATGATGGTTGATTTGTCCTTGCTCATTCTTTTGTCCTCTTTTTATGAATACACGTCTGATGCTTTTTATTTCAACTACTTTTTTAACTGAAATCACAAACAATGCTTTTGACCTTTTAAGTCGGCATTGCGGCAACTGATTTTAATCACTGAATCTTTGATTATCCTTACCTATTTCAACTAAGTAAAATTTCTACTGTTTTTATAAGTAATTGATTCATTTGAAAAATAGGTAAAAGCCCTGAGTAACAGGGCTTTTATGGGACTTAATCGGACTTTTTTTGCTTCAGGTCAAAAAAGGATAGTCGGTATAGCCTTTTTCATTGCCCCCGTAGAAAGTACTGCGGTCGTAGGGGTTCAAAGGGGCCTTTTGAGCCAATCTTTCGGCCAAGTCAGGATTAGAAATGTACAGGCGACCAAAGGCCACTGCATCAGCTTGATTGTTGGCCACTGCGGCTTCAGCGCTAGCACCATCAAAGCCACCGGCCATGATTACTTTGCCCTTGAAAAGATTCTTAAACAATTCAGAGGTGCTGGGCATGTTGCTAGCAACTTCATCACTGCCGCCTGCGCCAGTGGAACGAGGTTCGATCAAGTGGAGGTAAGCCAAATTCAAGGGATTCAATTGCTCAATCACGTAAGTGAACAATCCCACAGGGTCTTTGTCGGACATGTCATTGAAAGTGCCATAAGGGGATAAGCGCACACCCACACGATCACTGCCCCAAACTTCAATCACCTCACGCAATACTTCTAAAAGTAAACGTGTGCGATTGGCAAAACTACCTCCATAGCCATCGGTGCGTTGGTTACAAGAGTCTTGTAAAAATTGATCGAGCAGGTAACCATTCGCAGCATGAACCTCTACTCCATCAAAACCAGCTTCTTGAGCCAATTGAGCGGCATGTCGGTAGCTGGCGAGTAGACCAGGTATCTCGGCTTCCGTGAGAGCCCGAGGGGTTTCATAAGGAGCCAATTGCCAAGAAGCGGTGTAAACCTGACCCGAAGGTGCAATTGCAGAGGGGGCCACTGGCAAACCATCTTCTGGATGATGAGAGGAGTGAGAGATTCGACCCACATGCCACAGTTGCATCACAATTTTTCCGTTCTTGGCATGAACTGCCTGGGTCACTGACTTCCATGCTTGCATTTGCGCATCGCTGTAGATACCAGGAGTGCCTGGGTAGCCTTTGCCTAAAGGAGAAATCTGGGTGGCTTCGGTGATGATCAAGCCTGCACTGGCGCGCTGGGCGTAATAAGTAGCCGCCAAATGACCGGGAACATCGCCAGCCCCAGCTCTCATGCGTGTCAGAGGAGCCATCACCAAACGATTTTTAATTGAAATAGCGCCTAATTTTTCTGGTGTGAATAGTTTCATGAAGTTTTGTCTCTTTATGATGAGTCGAATATCTCGCTAGTTTAAGAAAGTTTGACCCTGTTTGCAGAGACTTCCTAAGCATGTCACTTTTGTTACATATGACACTTTTAGTAATTAATTGACCTATAATTCGTCTACAAAAGCAAAAAGACAATAGCCCTGGAGATAATGAGTCAATGAAAAACAAAGACTTGCAAGAGATTTACTTTCGCTTTTTAAATTTGGTGCGTTCCATTGAAGAGCTGCCTAGCTTTCCAAAATTAGACGCCACTGAAAATCAATTGCTCAATGAAGTGGCCACCCATTGGAAAAAGGGTGAGCGCTTGTTGGTCAGTGATGCCATTGCCATGCGTGAGATTGGTTCTCCAGCCACTTTGCATGCACGCTTAAAACAACTGCGCGATAAAAACATGGTGACCTATGTGGTTGAATCGGATGGTCGCAAAAAATACATTGAACCAACCCCAACTGCCTTGAAATATTTCGCAGATATTTCAAATTGCATGGTGGAAGCCACGGCCAAATAAACCCTGAGTTGAATCAGCGGTTTGAGCAAACCTCAATGCTGATTGAGGATGATTCAATCAGCTGCAATGACCTTGCCAGGGTTCATCAAGTTGTGAGGATCTAAAGCTTTTTTAATGGCTTGCATCACGCCTAGGGCCACTGTGCCACGATGACCTTTGAGGTAGCCCACTTTTTGTTGTCCAACACCGTGCTCTGCTGAGATCGAGCCATTCAGTTTTTCAACTTCTGCGTAGACCAAGGCTTGGATCTCTTTGGATTGGCTCGTGAAAAATTCTTCTGTTTGCGCTGAAGTCGGGCCTGCAATGTTGTAGTGCAAATTGCCATCGCCCAAGTGACCATAATTGATCACGCGTACACCTGGATATCGATCTCTGAGCATTTGATTGCAGGTGCTAATGAACTTAGGTATCGCTGAGATGGGTAAAGAAACATCGTGTTTGATGTTCGGGCCATCATCCGCTTGAGCCAATGGCACATGTTCACGCATGTCCCAGAACTTTCGGGCTTGAGCCAAGTTGCTGGCAATGGCAGCATCCGTGGCGCAACCCGATTCAAGAGCGCCTTCTAAAATAGATTCCATCAATTGCATGGCGTGTTCTTCACTCTCGTAATCAGAAATCTCGACCAATACTTCATAAGGGTTCGGTTCTGAGACGGAGCTTTCTAAAGGACT